>NZ_FWZT01000021.1 GCF_900177345.1 Pseudobacteriovorax antillogorgiicola | reverse complement strand
CACTCAAATACCATCGCTACTTCAAAGCTTGGTATGAGAGCCCAGAAGATGCTAGTGAATGCTTGCAAAAGTTTTTTGGTTGGTACAACACTGAGTATTGACACATAAACCTTGGCTTGATAACGCAGTAGAACCTAATAATAGTAGATGGTTACAAAAAGATATCAAGCCATATATGCATGGCTTGTTTTGCTCCATGTGCTGATCAATCGAAGACAAACTCTAGTGCTGCTTCTACAAAGCAATCGTAGTTCGGTTCCGTCCTACTTCCAGAAAGGAAATATGGACCCATTGTGCGTCGCGCATCAGGCACATCTTCTAGGCCTTCTATAACAATTTCCACGCTGCAATTGAGCCGGTTAACACATTTTTTCTCCTTAGCTTCCCAGACTGCGGTTTGCCCAAATCGAACGCCAGGGTTATATCCTACACCTCTAGTCTCAGAACCAGCTGGAGACCCAACAGGCGTAAGATACTCAAGCGTACATCCAGTTTTTGTGATCAAAAAATTATAGCCGTCAACCGGGTCTAACTTATTTACAGATCTCCATTTGAATTTTGTTCCAGAATGATACTTTATCCAATCACCAATTGGTAACTTGAAACTCCCAACTCCCGCGCCATCTTCAAAAGTAGAGTATTCACCGGAAAGCTGCATATTAATATTTTCATTGTCTAGAGACCAAAGTGCATCGATTGCATTATCAGATGAAAATGCTGTTGTAGAAAGGCTTGCTAGAAAAAAGACTTTTTTAAACATAAGAGGCTCCAAAATTTAAAATGGTGTATTATCAACGCCACGACAGTCAACCCCATGTTGACGAAGACGTTCACAACTTTTAACTAGAGAATCAAACTTGCGATCTAGCGAAGTGTCGTCGCAGTTTGTTACAGAAACTACTAAAGCAAGGGATGTAGCAGCGAATGAGCTTATATCAAATGCTGTTGCAGCCACTTGCGCTTGAGGAAGGGGCGAGAGCTTGCATACATAACTAGATCCTTTTAAAAAAACCGCTGAAGCTCCAAAGGCTTTAGCAATCGAATCTCTGGTTTTGCATGCAAGCTCAAGCTCGAAATCGAGGCGCGCAGTAGAAGCCAAGCCGTATGGAATTGTAGGGCCAATCCCCGCAAAACACACGTCAGAAGGGGAAATACCAGTATCTTCAATTTCGTAGATCTCATCATCACGGTTACTTTTGGTGTTTGGAACTTCTATGACAACAGCTTTTCTTTTGAGATTTTCGAGCCACTTTTTTTCTTGCAAGTCTTCGCCATAACGTTCGTTGCTCATAGCAAGGCTTGGAACAAAAGAGGCTAGCAGAAATGGGAATATCGATCTTCTAATCACGATGGACTCCAAAAAGTTTGTCTGAATTTAGAAAGACAATAATTTCTGAAATTAATTGCAGCAATGGTAATTGCAATGGCCAATTGCTTTGTTGTGCAGCGCGGTCATTTATGAGATTAAAAAGTAGCCTTTACGCCTATTTGATGGGAGATTTTGAGAATGGTAATTGAGCCAATTGTTCAACGGATTGAACAATATCTAGGCGAACATAAAAGTCGCAATATGAGAACGCTAGAACGTAGGAGTGGGGTTAATTATTCCAGCATTCGCCGTTTGCTTCAGCGCGAAGTTTCGGACCCAAGTGTCGAAAAAACTTTATTTCCTCTATTAAGTGTTTTTATGGATAATAATGAAATTGTTAATCTCTTTAGAGAATGTAATATAGAATTTGCTAATCACTTAGAAAGCTATACCTCTTATAGTCAAGCAGCAGATTATCGTTACAAAGAGTTGGATCAAGTTATACTCGCTCTCGCTTCTAAGCCTGAAGGCGCGGAAATTTCGGCCATAGAAAGACATTACGGAACCATTGCTAAGAGCACTATAGAGACTCTTATAAGTCTTGAACTATTACGTCGTGAAGGCGACCGAGTATTTTCTGGGCGAACTCTACTAAATAAACCCCAAGAAATTCTTGATTGCATAAAAGCTGGCGTGGATTCTTTTGACACCGATCACTTGGGGAAGGGGGCGTACTATCACCATTTCCACGGGGCGATACCGGAAAGCTACTGTAAGCTTCTTTTGAAAAAGCAGCATGAGTGGGTGGAACTACTTAATGAAGCCGTTGAGAAAAAAGGCAATACTAACGAGAAGTGCGTTCCAGTGATACTTTCAGCTATCGGAGACTATATTGAGGAGACTGAAAAATGATTAATTTTCTTGTATCTATAGCATTGATTGCACCATCAGTATGTCTTGGCGATACGGTCGGAACTGGTGGCTTTGCCAAGCGCCAAATAACTCTTGAGTCGAATGAGTTCCGTTCTGTGCTTCGCTCAACCTTGCTATACGGTGAATTCGAAATCGAAGCCAAGACCCACAAAGTAACTAAAATCGATCGCGAATCAATGAAAATTGAATCCGAAGAGGTTCAAGTCGTGGCAAAGAAGTAGAGTATGGCAAATGAGTTAAGGAATGCTCCTAAGCTCCTATTAAGTACTGCAATTTCACTACATATAGTTGCAACCATAGTATTATGGTTGCCGCTCGATCAAGAGTTAACGAATGTAGCATGGAACAGTATTTAGCGGGCTTGGTGTGAACTGCGTGGCTAGGGATAGGTAAGTGGATGCTGTAAATTCTACTCCATGAGTTCTATAACTGTTACATTATGGCATAATTTGGTGGGAATCAATCCAACCACAGTTTCCCGTTTTTTTCCCTTGGCTAAACAGGCTGACGTAAACCAGGGCAATATCGTCATATTTTTAGGAAGTTAAGGAATTCGCAGGTAATAGAAGTTTAATGGCTTTGCTAGTAAAAGCCCTCATAAACATATTCTTCTTTGGTCAAAGTTTGACCCTTAGGCGGGTCTGACCCCAAGCCAACATGCTTGATCACTCGGCGAGATACTCCCCGCACGACGCAGGCCAGCTCATCGTTATCAACCCCTGGAACACGAGTGGAAATTAGGCTCCCATCTTCTCCTGTAGTGTAAAGACCATCCAAGACCAGAAGATGATAGTGAAGATTCAAATTGAGTGCTCCTCCCGCTCTCTGAAGAAACGACACTATCCCTGTTTCTCCGCCCTTTACACTAAGTTTTCTAGCTTTCTTGCTGCGGAGATAGTTATTGATTTCTGCGCAGAAGATCCCATTCACTTTTTTCAAAAGATCGTCATCGGAAGCCATCCGATAACGAAGCTCAAAGGGCACCGATAAGACCCAATGCCTCGTCGGTACAAAGGGGATCACATCGTCCGTTAGGTCAATAACTCTCTCTGACATTCTTCGGCCTGCACATGAGGGGCAAAAACCGCGACATTTGCAACTAAACGCAACTAATATCGACTCAGGACAGCTATCACATTTTAATCTCACAAAGCCTTGGGACAAAACGCCGCAAGCTAAGAATTTATCGAACTCCTTCTTTACGAAGTACGGCAGTGGCTTTTGAACAGGGTTACTTTCTAAGCCTCTAAAAAAATCCGCCAAATTCTGATGCAAAACCTGATACAGAAGGGTTGACTCTGGATCACGTCTCTTATATTCACAAAATGAATCTTCCATACAAAAATAGTTATTCGCCTTTTTGAATAGATGGAAGAGACATTCACACCTCTGCGATGACTTCTTTAGCTGCTACAAAAATCTGGCAAATTACATCTACTAGACTATGGTTGAAATATTTCTGAAAACGCTACTTCTCGTATAAATAAAATCAATGAATAATTGTTTGAGGTTAATGATCATTAGCACCCAATTAAACACCCCTGCTTGAGAATTAACAAATTGATTTTATTTATTAATTTTTATTCCTAATTATTTCTGATTTTTTTGGACCCTTGGTGAACCTTTTCCCAACTCACCCCGTCTAAGTCTATGTCTGAAAAACGGCACCCATTGGGGAGCCACTGTCTTTCAAAACTTAGGAGTATGATTATGAAACTGTACCAATGGATTCTGATGACAGCTCTCGTTGCAGCTCCCAGCCTATCGATGGCTCGGGGCGGTCACCATAAGCATTGGAAAGAGATGATGTCCCAGCTTGATCTAAGCGAAGAGCAACGGACTAAGATTAAAGATATACGCCAGTCGTCTCGGGACGAGCATAAGGAAACCCGTAAAACTCTCAAGGAAACTCGGCGGTCGTTCGAAGAGCTATTAGGAAGCGATGCCGCTGAAAGTGAAATTCGTAAGGCCCATGAAACCCTACAAGGTCTCAAGGCGAAGATGGCAGAGAAACGATTCGAGAACATGATGGCGATCCGTGCAATTTTAACTCCTGAGCAACGAAAGAAGTTTCATGAGCTACGTCCTAAAAAAGGCCGCCACCACCGCAACCATGACAACGACGACGATTAAGCCCATGCTTGACACTGTGCAAGACACACCGCAGGACTTTGAGTCTCTCTATAGGAGCCACCAGGATCGCGTTCGCGCGATCCTAGGTCGCTTGCTCCCTTGGGACGAACTGGATGATGCGGTACAAGAGACTTTCAGCAAGGTCTATTTTGGCCTCGATCAGTTTGATCACAAAAGCCGCTTGGACACTTGGATCTATCGGATTGCAGTGAACACGGCCTACGACTTCAACCGTAAGCGCCTCAGTTGGAAAAAGCTTCTCAGCTCGTGGCTTGAATCCCAACGGCTCTATCAATCGAACAGCAAGCTACCAAGCCTGGAGCTTGAAGACGCCTTAAACTCCCTGGCCTTTGCTGAACGCACCATTGTCGTACTATTTTATATGCAAGGTCATAATCAAGAAGAGATTAGCGAAATCCTTGCGATACCAGTGGGAACCGTGAAATCACGGCTTCATAAGGCTCGCCAAAAACTCGCCAAAATATTAAAGGAGGAAGACGATGAACGATCATGACATCAAAAAACGTTTGTCAAAACTCCCCAGGATTCCCGATGCCCATCCTCAGGAGTTTCAACGAATCATGGCACGGGTCAGGCAACAGGAATCAAGAGTGATTCCCCAGCCCTTGAAGATCGCGACGGGCGTTTTAGCCTTTTGTTTGGTTTGCGGTGTGGGTATCTGGCAGACTACCCAAGACCCCATCAGTGGCGAGCCAGCACCCCAGGATATGTCTTGGCTATTCGAATCTAGCACCAACAACCAGAGCTACAGCGAATCTGCCGTGGATGATTATATGTCTTTTGCCGACGCGCTGTAACACGCCGTCGGTAAAACCATGAAAAAAGCACCTTTTCCTATCATTTTCCGCCATTTTTTTATTTCCTAATACCTTTCTTTGGGCCACAATCGGGCTAACAACAACTATGTATTTATGCTCCAAGGCTGGACGCTCCTTCTGGTGGCGGAACCGGTCTTGGATTTCTTTTCCATACTTGTTGGGATGAGAATGATGAATCCTCACGATGCTGCCTTTACCTCAAGCAGCAACCACGAGGATGGATTATCCCTGGAAAGGAGTCTTGATGACACTTAACATACCGAATCAAACGATTCAGTTAAACAATCTCATAGGGGGTCAATGGCAACCTGGCCAAGGCCGCGAGCAAACCGTGACGAGCCCCTACACTGGGCAAGTGGTTGGCACGTTTCGGGAGGCTAGCCCCGAACAGGTCAACCACGCTGCTGCATCAGCTCAAGAGGCCTTTGCTATTTGGCGGAAGACCCCTCTCAAAGAGCGCACCCAAATTATGTTTCGATTTCGTGAAAAACTCGTGGAGCAGTTGGACGAGATTGCCAATATAGTAAGCCTTGAGAACGGCAAGACCTTGGGGGAATCAAAGGCTGGCTTGATGAAAGGGATCGAGGTTCTGGAGTTTGCCCTCTCCCTTCAAAACTTAGACAGTGGTGGCAAGATGGAGGTTTCTCGGGGTGTTCACTGTGAATATCGCCGGGAACCTTTGGGGGTGATTGCGAACATCACACCGTTTAACTTTCCTGCAATGGTTCCCATGTGGACGATTCCCATAGCACTGACCCTAGGCAACAGCTATATCTGGAAGCCATCGGAAAAGACCCCACTAACCTCCCGATGGATCAGCCAGGCGCTTTTAGATGCCGGCTTACCCAAAGGTGTTTTTACCGTTCTTCAAGGGGGTAAGGATGTTGTCGAAGCCGTCATCGACCACCAGTTAGTGAAAGCTGTGGGCTTTGTCGGTTCCAGCCACGTCGCTGAACTGGTCTACCAGCGAGGCAGTCAGCTTGGTAAGAGGGTTCTAGCCTTAGGAGGAGCCAAGAATCACATCGTCCTCCTTCCCGATGCACACCCTGAGATCTGTGGTGGCATCAGCGATTCGTTCACCGGCTGTGCCGGACAACGCTGTATGGCAGCCAGTGTCCTGCTTGCAGTTGGCGACTGTCAGGCTCAGATCGATCAGGTTGTAGCCCGGGCTGAATCCCAACGTGCTGGCTATGAAATCGGCGCTATTATCAGCCGCGAGCAGCTAGAATTTCTCCATCGAGCGATCGATCAGGCAGTTGCTGATGGTGCCAAGATCCTCGTGGATGGTCGCAAAGTCGAGCCACCTGAAGCCTATCGCGATGGCTATTGGCTTGGCCCAACAATCTTGGATCACGTTCAACCCGAAACCCAGGCTGCAACTCAAGAATTATTCGGTCCAATCCTATCGATCGTTCGCTGCAATAACATCAGCGAGGCGATGGTTATTGAAAACCGCAACCCTTACGGCAACGCCTGCTCGGTCTTCACCAACAACGGCGGGCTTGCGGAGCAAGTCGCCCAGCAAGCCAAGGCTGGGATGGTTGGTATCAACATTGGCGTCCCCGTCCCTCGGGAACCATTCTCCTTTGGTGGCATCGGCCGCTCAAAGTTTGGTCACGGGGATATAACCGGGGTACACAGCCTAAATTTTTGGTCGGATATGAAAAAGCTCACAAGTAAGTGGACGATGCAATCTGATCATAACTGGATGAGCTAAGGAGAATTCCATGGAAATGAAACGACCAGAGCATGTGATTCTGACGAGTCACTCGAACCATGTTTACCGCGAAACCACTCCCATCCATTGGGGAGCAAAGACGGCCAAGGAGCGAGGCCCCATTATCGCAACCCATAGCGAGCATCGCAATGCTATTGGAACCCACGCCGGTAGCTACACCGTATATCGCGCCCTGTCGGTAGCATCCGGGCAGTTCCCTCGCAATCATCGCCCCGACCTAGCCAACACCACGGCCACTGTAGAGCTTGGGCCCTATGATTCCTGGTTTGACAATAATATTGTCTCCCTTGACCCTTGGGGTGCTCGCATCACCGAGTCGTACGACGATCTTCTCAAGCAAAACTATAACATCCAGCCGTCTATCGCGGTGACATCCGCTCACCTTCAAATCCCAGAAATTTCAAAATCCATTGAAGAGGGAAAGATCAAGGTTGATGGCAAGGTTGTGGTTCAAAAAAATGATATCAAGGTCACCAAAGCAGCTATCGAGCCTGTCTGGTACTTACCGGGCATTGCCAAACGGCTTGAATTAGAAGAGGGCGTGCTGCGAAAAATTCTCTTCCAAGAAACTGGAGGCATGTTCCCCGAGTTGGTTACCAGACCAGACCTCAAAGTCTTGCTCCCACCCATTGGCAGCACCACAGCCTATATTTTCGGTAACCCTGAAGACTTGGCAAACCCCGAAGTGGAACTGACTTGTCGGGTTCATGATGAGTGCAACGGTTCCGACGTGTTCGGATCGGACATATGCACCTGTCGCCCATACCTGATGCATGGGATTGAAGAAGCCGTAAAAACAGCTCAGAAAGGTGGCGTTGGCCTCATTGTTTATTTCCGTAAAGAAGGCCGCGCCCTGGGAGAAGTCACCAAGTACCTGGTCTACAATGCAAGAAAACGGCAGGAAGGGGGTGATTCCGCATCCACCTACTTCTACCGCACAGAATGCGTGGCTGGAGTTCAGGATGCTCGCTTTCAGGAGCTGATGCCCGATGCCTTGCTATGGCTAGGCATTAAGAAGATTCACAACCTGATGAGTATGAGCGATATGAAATATAATGCCATCACCCGCTCTGGTATCGAGGTTGTCAACCGGGTCGATATCCCGCAGCACTTAGTTCCTCTCGATGCCCAGGTAGAAATTGAAGCCAAGAAAGCAGCAGGCTACTACACATCAGGAGATGTGAAGGATGGTGAGACATTAGACAATGTGAAAGGAAGGAACCTCCATGACTAATGAGAGCAGCATCGACTATCTGCTATCACCCGAAGCTATCCGGCAGAGCTGCGGTAAAATTTATGCTGCTTCCAGCAAGGGACTAACTCATTTCGAAATTCGTGAGGACCAGCTTCCTTCACTCGCTAACGAAGTGATTGCTGTCTGCCGAGAGAACTACCCTGATCTCCAAGTTCCCTTTCACGCTAGGGCTCGTCATTTCAAAGTGGGAAACATTGATCGGATGGCTGACTTTCTATCATCCCTTACACGAACTGATCCTGCTGAACGGTGCCGAAAACTGATCGACTTGGTCGTCGTATCAGTTCTTCTGGATGCCGGTGCCGGCAATACTTGGACGTACTATGAGGATGACGTTGAAGCTACCTGGTCTCGATCGGAGGGGCTTGCGGTCGCCAGCTATCATATGTTTCGCCAGGGCTTATTCTCCATGCGCTACCAGCCAGAGGTTTCAGCTGAGGCCTTGATGAAACTCCCCCTGGACTCACTAGCTCATGGTTTCCAGGTGTCGCCCAAAAACCCACTCACAGGCTTGGAGGGGCGCCTCCAACTGCTAAATAACTTAGGTCAGACCCTGACGACAAAGCAGAACTTTTTCCCCGGCTCGCGCCCTGGAGGACTTCTGGACTTTATTCAGTCTGCCTACGGTCAAAGTATTGAAGCCAAAGACTTGCTCAAAACAGTTTTACTCGCTTTTGGAGAGATTTGGCCTGGTCGCTATAACTACCAGGGTCAAGCATTGGGAGATGCCTGGCCCCACCCGCTACTAGCTGAGCAAACCTTTGAAAGCGAGCGCTTCGTAGTTTTCCACAAGCTCTCTCAATGGCTCACATACTCACTTGTTGAGCCCTTGGAAAGTGCTGGTATCAAAGTTGAAAACATCGCCGACCTTACGGGTCTTGCAGAGTATCGCAACGGAGGGCTGTTTTTAGATGGCGGGGTGATCGCATTGAAAGACCCCGGCCTCGCTGAAGAAAAGCATAAAATCGACTCACCGCTGATTGTCGAGTGGCGAGCCTTAACTGTTTGCCTCCTCGACAGATTAGCTGAAATTATCCGAGAAAAATTGGATATGGACGCTACCCAGCTGCCGTTGGTGAAAGTTTTGGAAGGAGGCACTTGGTGGACAGGCCGTAAGCTTGCCAACCAAGCCCGTCCTGGGGGTGTCCCACCCTTGCAGTTGATCAGCGATGGAACTATTTTCTAGGAGAAACTATATGAATGACAATTGCCGGGTCATTGAACACCCAGTAATTCAACACAAGCTAGGCTATTTAAGAGACAGCGATACCGAGTCAGCCGAATTTCGAAATATCATGAAAGAATTAGGGCGATTGCTAGCCTATGAAGCGACCCGCGACTTGGATTTGCGAGAGGATCGCGTACATACGCCGCTGATGGAAACAGCAGTTCGGCGGATCGCAAAACCACCAGTAGTGGTGTCGGTGATGCGAGCAGGCAATGGCATGATGGATGGAATTCTGTCGGCGCTCCCATTTGCCAGCGCTGGACATATAGGTATTTATCGTGATAAGTTCATCAACAACACGGTGGAATACTATTTCAAAATTCCCAAAGACTCAAAGTCTCGACAGATTTTATTAGTAGATCCTCTCGTGGCAACAGCCGATACGATGATATCGTGTATCGATCGACTGAAGCAGTATGAAGTCGGTGAGATCACCATTGTCACGATTCTCATATCCCCTGAAGGACTTAAGCGCATTCACCACTTCCACCCCGAAGTCAAGGTGGTCACTGCTAGTGTTGAAGAGGGGCTGAACGATCAGGGCTACCTCTTGCCAGGTATTGGTGACGCAGGAGATCGGCTCTATCATACTAGATAGCGCCAAATTGGCTTTATTACTTCAGTATGTTTTAACAAGAGATGCAATCTTGTCGATTTACCCGGTTGACCAAATCGGCTGAAACGTATATCACACTAGACTGACCTAGAGTGTCAGTCTGTCTAATATGTATCAAGTGGGAGAGATATGCCAGGGATCATCGTAAGAGAAGGCCAACCAATCGAACTCGTTCTAAAACTCATGAAGAAGCAAGTTGAAAAAGCTGGCACTATGAGAGAACTCAAAGATCGCAAGCACTATGAAAAGCCTTCTGTGAAGAAGAAGAGAAAAAGTGCTATGGCTCAGAAGCGTTTGCGCAAGCAAATGAGAAAGTTGGGCAACTAATCCCGACCAGCTCTTTTAGCTTCGTTACAAGGCCTACTAAATCTAGCTAGGCCTTGAAGAGCTTGCAACAAGGCTCTTCGCTCGACTCATGGTAGAAATTCCCATGATGCGCGCGAAGGGTCTTGGGACTTATCCATCCAGTGTCAGTCAACAAAAGTAAAGCTTCCCGTTTCCTCTGAATACAATGCCTCTATGGCATCGCGATCCCAGTCACTAATTTCAGGATAGTTGGCGTACCCCATGATCGAATCATGGACCGGTCGACCTGTATCTGGATCCCGTAGGAATTCATGACCCAAGCCAAGGACATGGCCAATCTCGTGGGTGATGGTCGCTTCAAACTGGTCCCGAGCCTTAATTTTATCGTGAGCGTCATCAAATATAAAACTATTGGCAGCTACAATGCGGCCGCTTGCCGGATTGATTACCGGAATAGCGACTCCAAGTACAGCAAGGTCTTCTTGGGTCTCTAGCCGATAACCACTGATAAGCTGGACACAAGTCTGATTAACATCGGAAAATGGCTGTGCAACTGGCTGATAATTTAAGGAAAAGTCTAAGTCGCTGATCTTACCAGGTGCTGTTTCCCACTTGCTAATAGATCTTGTGAAAGTCCGCCGCTCTTCAGGGCTCATGCTCCCGCACAGACTTAAGTCAAGACGTTCTTCCCAACCGACAGCTACCGAGCGGTCTATGAGGTAAGCGAAGTTTCTTTCTGTGAAGCGCCTAAAGCTAGATATGGCCTTGTTTTTAGTAAAGTACAGTGCCTTCAAAGTTTCGCCATAGCGGCTTTGATAAGACATCAAGATGCTAAATACTTCGCCATTTTCAGAGAGACTATAGTGCAGAGGCTCAACAGCCACACCGTTGATGTGAGTGAGATGGAATTCGTCCTGCACCTTAGAAAAACGAAGCTGAGGATACTCTGGAATGGTTTTATCAGAATAAGTAATCGTCTCGTCATTGATCGCTTCAAACTGATAAGAAGGAATTTTCTGAGGAGCTGTTGGTCGATCTGTAGCGTTGCGATCTTCTAGCTCCTCCTGACTGGTAATAGGACCAGTCTGGATGGCTCTTGGAGCGAAGTCATAGTGCCCCTGGAGACTATAGTCTTCGAAATTCAGTAGGTTATCCAGGCTAACAAAAGAGTTAAGATTTTTGCTGGTACCAGCAATGAGAACTTGAGGATCGCCAAGAAAGTATGTTTGGGGTTCAGCGCGATTTTTGCGCTTGTTTTGATCTTGGGCACAATGGTTTAGGAAAATAGCAAAAATGATAAGTAAAATCGGTTTCATAGGGTACTTCCACAGCAGCTTATTTCAACAGGAACAACAGAATACAGCCATAACGATGGCTGATGCAAGTCTACCATGACACACAAAACATGTCAATATAGCACTAGTGAAAAAATCCCGCATGATTCCGGCGGTATTCCACTCTGGGCTTTACATTTAAGCAATCAGTAAGTGATTTTAATTACGTTGTATTTTCGTGCCGTAAGAGTTTGATTTGTCGACACATTTCCCCTCGGAAAATTTTGTAGTCATTTTAAAATTCGAAACTGCCGATACCTTTCCGAATTTCAGTTCGTACAAGAACCCTAAATCTCAGGGAGTTGACAGGGTATCACGGGGAATCTCATACTCTATGTATCCGATCAATTCACTGCTTAGTTTTAGCGAGGTGACTATGACTTGCCCGAGATGTCAGATGGACGGCAAATTAAAAAAACGACCCTTTGGTGAGCAGGCCATTGCAGCTCTCGTTGTCTGGGGTGAATTGGACCAACGCCTGGTTGATCAGCCCATCTGTGAGGATTGCTATGAAGAGCTGCGGGAAACCCTGATCGAACGAGAATCTGAAATCCCTAATGCGGCACAAACCGTAGGCCAAGCAAGTTAACATTTATCAGCCTGCTTGGCCTTGCCAAGCCAGTGCTGACCGATAACATTCCTAACTTACCCTTGAACTCCACCGTCATTCATTTTTTTGCTCAGACTGCCTGACGGCTATCACTGCTCCTTGGGGAGTTTATACCATAAGATAGACTAGGAGCTGCTTCCAAACCAAATAGGTTTTTACGCCGCAGGCCAAGCTACTATCGTAATTTCCCGCCACGAGATATATATTCTAGTGACTGTATCACTAGAGAAATGAAAAAGGGATTGCTCATGCAAGAAGTTATCACTAGCTGCTCCTTCGCTCCTGTGTTCCCATATGACCCGAAGCAAAGCCGCAAAAGTCCCCAGATGCCAGTTAGCCCCGAAGGGTTTCCCGATCTTCCTGCTGATTGGATCAATGAGTTTGAAGTATTCAAAGGTTCTGACAACAAAACTCAACTCTTTGGAAACTTGTTTCGACCCAAAAAATGGCGGGGTGACCAGGCTCACAAGGCTCTTGTGGTACTTCATGGTCAGGGAGAGCATGGGGGCCGCTACCTGCATTTTCCCCATTATCTTAAAGATCAGGTATCCAGTGTCTATGCTTTAGATCATCGGGGTCACGGCCACTCCCAGGGCAGAAGGGGTCATGTGGATCATTTCGATCAGTATGCCGAGGATGCTGAACTGGCAATCAATCGCTTCTATGAGTACCTTCTGGAGAGATTTGGCAAAGCTGAGATTCACCTGCTAGGTCATTCTATGGGGGGCCAGATCGCAATTCGCACCATGATCAAATACGCCGATCTTCCCATCGCCTCGGCAACAGTGAGTTCTCCTATGTTCGACCTTGCGTTCGAAGTACCCAAAATCAAAGAAATCGCTGGCCGCATCATGAATCGCATTGCTCCCGCTGTGTCATTGCCAGGAGAACCTTTGGCTGACCTAGTATCTCGTGATCCACGAGTATGCCGCCACTACCGACAAGACCCCTTGAATCATGGCTTTGTGTCTTCAGCCTTTTACTATAGCTACCTTGAGTGTCGGGATGATAGCTACCACAAGGCTGATACCATTCATTATCCATTGATGGTGCAAGTCGCTGGAGAAGACAAAATCATCAAGCCTAAGTCCATTGAAAGTTTCTATGACCGACTCAAGCCTGGAAACATGCTGCACAAGTATAACGACATGTATCACGAGATCTACAACGAACCAGATCGCGACAAGGCCTTTGCTCACCTTCAGCAATGGATCTCAAGCCACTCAAAATCCTAACTAATTTGCTAGCGAATCACAAAGCAAGGCCCTCCCATCGCAGGGCCTCAATCTATTTTTAACCCTTAAGCCCTAGTAAAAATAACCAAGTTTCCCTCACCTAAATAATAACGGCCGATTTTGCGAATAGAATATTAGTAGGCAGTAGGCATGGACCTTTTAGAGGAGGGCAAATTCCATGTTCAAGAAACCTATTAAGGAAGCACCAAAAGATGGTCCCCCGTTGCTGTGATATACAATTGAATAGAATGCAGAGCGTTGCCCAGTAGGGCACTATGGAGGCTTTTGCAGCCTTGTGGTGTTGTTGGATGCCAGCCAGTCTTATGGCTGGCTTTTCTTTTTAGTTTTTTGGGCTTGAACTTGCGTTACCACAGGCTCCAAGTCCCCTGCGGCAATGAACTGATCCTTCGAGATGCGAGCCCAGCCACTTTCTGATTCCAAAACTCTAAGAATCTTATTTTTGTAAAAGGCGCCGACTAAATCGTACTCCTCACTGGGTCCATTGTAAATCATTGCCTTTTTCGTTTTCACTTTCATTAGTTTTGCCTCGTGCTGCGGGCTTGCTCGTTTCTTGACGAAGCCACCTGAACTGAGCATCAACCAATCTTGATCGAGTTCTGCGGTCAGCATGCCCTTCTTTAGAAATATGTAACCCACGACTTCTGCGACTTCGTGTGGCTCTTCATAAATGTTCCTTTGGCCTATGGCCGCTTGATTTTTGGTGAATTCGGTTTGATCGTAACGGGGCAACTTGTGCAAGCTTTTCAGCTCCACAAATTTACCGTAATCCACCTGCACCCAACCCTGGATCACATGCTTGCCTTTGATAATGTGACCCTGATTCAGGCGCCCCACGACTTCGTAATCGTGACCAGGCCCCCGATGCATTGACAATGATTTTTTTGCGACAATGTAGGTGCCTCTCAATAATACTCGGCTCTCTCCTTGACTATCGACAGGGCTGCGAGCCTTAAATTTGTGAAAGATTTCGTTACTTAAGAAGCCAATACCCGTAAAGATGAGTACAAACAGGATATTGAGAAGGTGTGATGTCCACAGAATTGTGCGTCGCCGTCGGCGCGACAGGCGAGTTTTCCGCTCGGACTTTTGGGTCTTCGGCGGGTGAAAGCTAATGGGCTCCTGAGCATGGGCTTTGAGAGCTTGAACGGCCAGATCGTCTAAGCCTGATGTCTTGCTAAACACTGGTCCTTTGCGATTGGGATTGGCCTTGACTTCCGAACTCACAAGTTCTCCTAAACTAGATCAATTTTAGTTTACTCTTTTGAGAACCCAAGGAAAGCTTGTCTGCTCGGTAAATATTACCTAACTTAGAGGTGGCAATCGGCAAAAAAAAGCCAGGGACCAGGCCCTGACAGTTCTTTACATGATGTGTTAGCCTATCCTATTGCTGATTAGCAATTTGATCTTCTAGATAGGATTTAAAAACAGCAAGGTCTGCATCACCAAGAGGGCCGCTGGTAGGCATCACACCGACATCCCCGGCGCCCAACGATACCCTATTGAGAATCGCTTCTGCATTTGCCATCGCATTGGCTTCATCACCTGCGATATAGATTCTACCCGAACCTACCCCGTGGCATCCAGCACATGAGCCAGAGGCTATGGCATCCATATCAGCGAACGTCGCAACGTTCAATTCAGGCTCTTCTTCCGGAGCAGCAGCGTTGTCGTCTGCTGGAGGGGCATCGTCGTTGCCAGTGGGATCTCCTGCTTGCCCTTGATCACCAGCCCCAGGATCGGCACTTTCGCCGCTCTGATCATCGGATTGCGCTGGGCTGGCAAGCTCTTGCTTTATATTTGTTGGTTGCTGATCACAGCCCAACACGACAAGCATCCATAGGCTCAGCCCTAGTTGAAGCTTCATATCTCCCCCAAAAAAATTCTTACGTGGTCCCAATATTCTCGTGCGTAGCGCTCCTTATCGGCTAGCTATAGAATATTCTTTAGAATTTTTTCATTTTCACGTCTTTTTTATAATACCGAACTCATGGAGTTGATCGAAGTTCGTTCTTGGAGCGGCAAATATCTTTTATTAATAGACTTTTTGGCACCACACTAGCGTGGCGCCGATTTAATTGCTAGGGTCTCAGAACTGCCATTTTTCATAGATTTTCTGAGCCTCTGGAGATTTCAAAAACTCGTTAAATTGATCATGAATATCTTTATTCCGTGGTGGAAAACTTGCTACAAATGGATGGACATCTTTGGGGTACACTTCCGAGAGGTATAGCTCTCTGCCAGACATTCCCATTTTTCTGAGAATACTTCGTGCTACCCGGGCTTCAACGTACGCGCCATCAGATCTTCCAGACAGGACTTTTTTGATGATACCCTTCATTTTCGAGCTTTCGTCTAGGACCACCTCATTGCGCTTGATATGATCTAAAATGGCATAAGCTGTGAACCCTTTAACCGTGGAAATCTTTGCCGGAAGCTTGCCCGAAAACTCTTCTTTAACGAGAACACCTTCCGTGGCTTGAACAATGGGCTTAGAGTAAAGAATCTTGCTATTTTTCTTAATATCAGTGCCCCAATTCTTATTGTCAGGCACCTTGATATCGATTTTTCCTTCTGAGATTGACTTAAACAAGCCTGTGACTGACATTGCTTGATAGGTAAGAGTATAGCCATGCTTTTGAGCAAAACTATCGAAAAGATCCCTCATAAACCCTGTATAGGTCTTATTTATCAGTCCGTAATAAGGTAAATAATCGATCGTTTCGACTCCTACGGTGAGTGTTTTCTTTCCGTAGAGCGGGGGTACTAAAAGTGCAAGCCATAAAATAATGCCTAATCTAATCACATGAAACTCCTACAGTGAATGAGTGATACCAAAGGTGGCCATAGACTTTACTTTAGCAGCTCGGTTAGCCCTTCGCCCAGAAACTAATCATCACCATCAAGCAGCCTCATCAAAGGGAGATACCATAGGTTTCAGGTCTTCCATCAACTCCTCTGACCTCCTCACTTGTGAATTGATGTTGGTCACACTGCCTTTGGTATCTTCGGTTGAATTCAGAATATGGTCGTTATCACTATTAAGGATACGCATGGCTTCCACAATCTGAGCTAAGCCAGTATCAATTTCTGTAATAGCACGGATCACCGAGCTATTGATATCTTTCACTTCGGAAGACTTATCGCTGACCTTATCCAAGATTTCAGAGTTTCTCCTGACATTAGCACTAACAACTTCAATATGCTTCGACACATTGGATTGAGCAGCATCCATCTTGCTGGATAGTTCATCCTTCACACTATCGAAAAGCGATAGGCTTTCATTAACAATCCGTGAAATATCGGTGGCTGCCTTTCCGCTGCTCTGGGCGAGGACACCAACTTCTTCAGCCACAACAGAAAACCCTTTACCCTCGTCCCCAGCACGGGTGGCTTCGACTGAAGCATTGAAAGACAGAAGCTTGGTTTGAAACACGATGTCATTGACCATCTTAGTGATATTGCTAATCTCCTGCAAAACCTTCGAAAGCTCTTCGAATTTCGCCTTATTATCTTCAACAACACCGTGTAACTTATCAATTTCAATAGTTACAGAACTGAGGCTATTTTCAATTTCGGTTCGCGACGAGGCTGCTTCCCTGATCGTTTCGAAGAAAGATTCCATAATTTTATTCGCTTCCCGAAGCTGACCAAGATTGTGTTCTGCAATAGATTTGATCTCATCGACGCTTGCTGTCGTCTCTTGTAATGCCCCTGACTGAGACTGAACAGTTTGATCAAGCCGATCTGATGTCTTCAGCAAAACATGGGACGTCTGCCGCTCACTACCGACTTGTTCCACTAAAATAGTGCGGATGAGCCCCATCTTCTGCTGATAGCCAAAGTAAATCCACATGATCACACCCTCAACGATAAAGAGTGTGGTGATCGTATGCATATAGCTAGATATTGCAAACGGAAAACCATCCTTCAAAATCAAGTAGATCGGGTCTATCACACAAGCCGCTATAGCAAAGCCAACACAGTATCGGAACCCACCTTGACCAAGAAAGTAGCAAGCACAATTCACCACAATCACCGAGCAAAGATAGGCTGAATAATTTGCGTTATGAGCGATCGATAGAATATTAATATGAGAGACGATTCCCGCCGCCAAAATTAATTTGGGCACATGGCGAAAAAGATTTCGATTTCCTGAGTTAAAGAGAAAAACCAGCGCTACTATAGATGTAGGCAGGAGATAAAACATGTTGACCTCTACCCCTGCGGTCAAGTGCATACTTGCTAAGCTTAATGGGTCGAGCACCGCAATGAGAAATAGCATTGCCTTGAGCCGCAGTTTCTCCCAATTCTTGCCATGTTCCATCGAACACCTCCTTACGTTAGTGTTCTCGACATGAATGATAAGAGGCTTACTTTTTTAACCAACCTTAAGGCTAAGAATCTAAGATCTCAATAGATATTATGAGAAGTGAGATCAGGACCCAAGCTATGGGCGCGGTCTAACTATGATAAGGAGCTGTAGATAGGCATAATTTTACGAGTTCTCGAACTGCATGCAATCCAGAACCCGTGCACTGAATTCCCTAGCCTCTTTCTCATAGAAGGAGTGGCGGTGACCAGCCGGACTTTCAAATAGGAGGGCTCCTTGAAGAAAGCCAACAGTCTGGGCAGCACCATAACTAAGTTCGAAGTCACCTCGTTGCCAATGAAGAACATGCATCAGCTCATGGAACAGAGTTTTCTTGCTCAGTGTATCTTTGGTGAAGTAGATTTTGTGATTAATTGTAATCGCTAGGCCGTGCATCGTATCGATTCCTGTCGCATAGCGAACAAACGAGAAGTCTTGACCGGTGCAGTTTGTAACACTTGTCAGCAGATCTGGGTCAATCTGCTCCCACTCGCTAACTTGCGAGTCGAGGTGAGATTGATAACCTGTTTCTTGGCAAGCCACTAAGCATAGGGAAATAGAAAATAGAATGATTTTTGTGAGAAAACCAGGTTTCCGTAGAACCAGCATGTTCAACCAACTTTATTGAATAGTCTGAATGAAATAACTTCAATATTTTAAGGTAAATGATGCAAAAAGTATTCTAGGCTAAGAGGCTGGATTTATGATACCAATCTTGTCTAGACTGGCGACAGTCCTTAGTTTGAGCGGGTAGCAAGACCTAGGCGACCTTTTTTGCGAGATACTTCTGAAGTTCAGTGCGAGCATGCTCTACGTCTTGACGCAGCTGGTCCAGCACTCGCCAAAACTGGTCTATCTCATAGGCACGAGCCAGCTTTTCCATTTCAGCACAACGACTTACAGCTTGGCGAGCGCCGACAATGCCGCAACTAGTTTTAAACTTATGAGTCTTGTTAGCGAGCTCTTCTGGAACTTCAACAAGCTTAATTTCACATTCATAACTCTGCCAAACGGCTAGAAATTTGCCAACTTGCTGCTCCACATAGTTCTCTTTTGGGGAACTGAGAAACTCTAGGTCATCGATGATCGCCCAGTCGATAATTTGGTTATCACCGGAATCCCCCTCACCCAATTCCGGGGCCGATACTGTTTCAAGCTGAGGCTCGGAGTCTAGTTTTGGATCTTGACTCTCAGCACAATCTACGGGAGCCCATTTGACAATGGTTTCAGTGACCTTTCCAATCGTGAGTGGTTTTGTCACGTAGTCATCCATTCCCGAACTGAGACAGCGCTCCTTCATTGCCTTCAAGGCGTTGGCGGTCATCGCAATAATCGGAGTCTTTTTGTTGATGCTAAGCTCATGGCTACGGATATTCTCTGCTGCTGTAAAACCATCCATAACTGGCATCTGACAATCCATAAATATCATGTCGTACTTGGCTTGGGTCGCCTCTTCCAAGCCGAGTAAGCCATTTCCTTTGATCGTATATTTCTGGCCAAGCTTTTCAAGCACCATCCCCATAACATCCTGATTCATTTCGTTGTCTTCCACGATCAGGATACGAGTTTGCGGTAATCCACCAACAGAACTTGGTTTTGAATCAACGGCCACCGAATCGTCTACAGACTCCAATGGCATAATCACTTGAAACGTTGAGCCCGAGCCCTTGATCGATTGACACCGAATCGTCCCTCCAAGTCTTTCGACTATATGCTTGCAAATCGATAAGCCTAAGCCTGTGCCACCAAACACACGGGTGGTTGACTCATCTTCTTGGGTAAATGGATCGAAAATTGAGTCTACTTTCTGCGGATCGATCCCGACACCCGTATCCACTACGGAGATCGCTATAGTATCCGGTTCAGCTTCAGTCGCAGCCGAATCGAGGGAGATGATAACACTCCCTTCCGAGGTAAACTTGATAGCATTGGAAATAAGATTCGTCATAACCTGCCGCATACGATGCATGTCCCCGCAGCGATGGGTATTGAGTCCGTTTTCAACGTAGAATTTAAGTGCGATACCCTTCTTTTTTGCTGCTACGTGAAAGAGAGCTTCTAAATCACTCATTAGTTTGGAAAGGTCGAATTGAATTGTTTCAACCTCAAGTTCCCCTGTCTCGATCTTAGTGAAGTCTAAGATATTGTTCACAATCCCCAATAGACTATCGCTTGCAATTTTAAGCTTTTGGATGTTATTCGTCACCGACGGCGTAAGTGTGTCTTTTAACAGCAAGGAAATGATGCCGCTTAAGGCATTGAGTGGTGTCCGAATTTCATGACTCATATTGGCTAAGAACAATGATTTGGCTTCGTTTGCCTGTTCTGCTGCAACTTTCGCAAGCTCTAGATCACGGGTCCGTTCCTGCACCTGCTGTTCCAACCGCTGCTTGGCCTGCTCCCTTTCCTTTTCAAGCTCCAGACGCAGAGAGATATCTTTAAGGATAAATATATAGGCCTCATCATGGGCGCTTTGAGAGGCATGAGATACAGAGATCATCACCGGAGTAGAACTACCATCGGCATTGCGAACTATTTCAGATTCGGTACTCTTGCTTACATCCTCGACACAAAAGTCCTTCCAATCACGGCTCGAAGAAATAACAAAATCACTCAGTTTCTGACCGACAAAGCCGTCTCGGTCATAACCAAACTTTGTCAGGACCATGTCGTTGCAGTCTTGAATCGTGAGATGCGAATCGGTGACGATAAGTGGGTCAGGGATAGCAGAAAAGATTCGCGTCAGACTCTTATACGATTCACGAGCCTCTTCAGCAGACAAGAATGCTTCGCGGGTTTTCTCTTCCAGCAGCTTTTCTAGAATAGCCACTTTTTCTTTAGTACGCTCAAGTCGCTTCTTTAGCCGGCTTTCTTCCATGTGGATGCCTCATCAAATTCCAGAGCAAAGTGGCACTTCGCTCCTCCCCTATGGACACAGCTTGTTTGCTTGAATGATAGACCTTTGTTGAAGTACTTGCCACAGCCCTGAAGCAGCCCTTCCATGAAGAAACAAAGATTCCGTGGCGAGCTATAATCAATCTCTAGAGTAGAGTCGTCGCCACTATCGTGATAGACAAACGTAGGAGTCACAGCACCTGGATAAAGTTTTCGCACTTCAACGTGAATGATCTGGTCAATGGAAAGGATAAATTCCTTTACCGTCATCCCCTCTTTAACAAAGTCAGGGTGAGCCCCAACTAGCTTATCAAAGCAGAACTCACCAAACTTCTTCTGAGCATCTTCAGGGTTTATATTCAACGCTTCACAAGCTTTGACTACCAGTTCCAAAAAGTCTTCATCGGGATAGGTACCGGGCCCGACGAACGGCTCTTGAGTCTTGAAGTTACATGTATCGAAAATGTCCTCGTAGGCATCCTCTCCCGCAACCTCGGTAAGAAAGCTTTCTAGTAGATTGAAAACGATACCCTTCATAACTGAATCTCCTAAGCCACTATTTGCTTGAGTCGTTCGATAACTAAACTGGGTCTGATGGGTTTAACGATGTAAGAAACCGCACCAACTTTGCCAGCTGCCTTTACGTATTCGTAGTCTCCCTTACCTGTGATAAAGCAGATCTTCATGGACTCGTCCTTCTTTCTGATACTAGTCGCTACCTCCAGCCCATCGATGTCTGGTAGGCCCATATCAAGAAGAACAACTTCGATTTTTGGCGACTCATCGAGTAATTTAAGAGCCTCTTGACCTGTGGCCGCTTCAAGCGCCTGGTACCCCATTTTAGTCACTATCTTATTCAACAGGTCGCGCATTTCTTTGACATCGTCGACAATAAGAATCGTCTTCACAGTCTTACTCCTCCGTAATCTTCCCAGGGCCGCCGAGAAGCCTCTAATTATCGCTGGATCGGCTAAAATTCGCTCAAAGTAAGCAAAATTCAACTTGCTACGATCGATTCACCTTTATACTTGAGTATGAATTCGAATAATCGATTTATGTTCAGGTGGATGGCAAAATCAAAAAACTCTCTTTTTATGATAGATCGCTACCTTCACCATGCTTTGTTTCACCCAGCTAATTCGCATCATCGACAGGTGTCGCCTTCCTAGATTTTTACTTGCAAAGCAGCGAAACAAGGCCTCTCCAATCTGCGAACCAAAACATTGAGTCCGCCCAGATCTTAGTGAGATCTTCGTGGAAAAGAGCATTGCAAAGATGTTAACTGCTAGCATCATGGAATGACAATCAAGGAGTATTTATAATGAACAAGACAATTTTCCCACTGCTATTAGGTGCACTCAGCTTGAATAGCGTCGCAGTTGGCCAAGCTTTGATTACTAAGTCAAACGACTCTGGTTATACGCTTCCTGAATATGTTCGCAATGAGACCTGTTCGGTTTTTACAAACCGCGTTGTGATTACCAAACGCTACGGTGGATTCAACGATAAGAGCTTTGTAACCAGAGAAGTCAAGAGGCTGAACGTATCCGAAGGAATCCGCAATATATTGAGTCTTTCTCAAGAAGAGATGCTTAACAAGAAACCGAATTTGCTTTGCGACGCACCTACAACAAGAATTTCTATGTCAGTCAATGGCAGTGATCAGATCTTATTTGCCAGTGGTGGCTGTGGAAGTCCTCGCCTCGAAAGAACTGGTCCGGCAACACAGATGCTGGTAGATCTGGTCAACACCTACTGCCCAAAAACCTTTGACTTCGGCGCTAACGGCCCTGATCTTCCTGCAGAATAGAGATATTTCTGAGTCCCAGCATGTGCCTGGGACTTTTATTTTGGTTTTTCCAAACCAAGTATCTTTCTCAGCCACCAAATAGGTCCTACGATCAAAAAGGCCGGGTTTTTAAAGAATGCTGGAGGCTGCCCTTCGAAATAGTGACCGATAAACTGAAAAACCCAACCCACAACGAACAAGGCAATAGCTAGCTGCCAGTTGTAAAAAAATAGAGGTAGTGAAACCACAATCATGGGAATGCCGATCGCATGGGTCGCGTGATTAATAGGGTGTGTATGACTTTTTTTATACTCTTCGATAAAAGACATTTTCTTACCTTCATCATCTAGTCTACGGTGGTCTTCCATTCTATGCCCCCCTCAATCTATAGACCTATTTACAAAACCTTAAATCCACTAGTGTTATCGGACGATTTCCCCATTCCGCTTATAGAATACCTAAATTTCCTGACACATTAGCTCTCATATTTGCTAGTCTTTTAGTATAAACAGGCTCTTAGGTGGATTTCTAAAAATCAATATATCTGTTGTAAACCTGCGAAAATTTTCCAGGTAGTGGGGTAAAAAAGTAGCTTCTAGACTGAACTTTGTTCAATGGTAACCCACCTTTAGAAAGCTCGATGATCGGTCGCTGCAATCGCCCCTAAGCCTCCTAAAGGTGGCACCGATATCATTGAAACCGGTAATTTACTGTTAGTGTGCTATGGCAAAGAAGTCCGAAAAATCTGTGTTTTGGCCAGAGTTTGGCACCATTGAGCTGAGAATCGCCTTCAAAATCGTGTTCTTCAGCACAATAATTGCGTTAATGATGACTGTTTTACAGATTTCTGTGGACTATGCGAAAGATGTCGATAACGTCAACAGGCACTTTAAAACAATCGAGAACAGCTACCTCAAGTCGCTTGCTACTAGCCTATGGGTCATGGACCCGAATCAGATCAACACGATTAGTCAAGGCATCCACAGCCTTCCAGATGTAACCTATACCGAAGTTACCTGGGATAACGGGGAGACCATAGTCTCGCTTGGCGAGCGCCCGATCGATAACAAGCTTGAACGCACCTTTCAGCTGTTGTACGAAGGCCAAAAAGGCAAGCAACAAGTTGGCAACATTACTGTTGTCCTAAGCCTTGAAGAAGTTGTGGAGCGGAGTTTCGACAGGATACTACTGATCCTTCTTACCAATGGCTTAAAGACTTTTGCCGTGTGTATCTTCATCTTTTATATCGTTCGCAAACACATTACTAAAAACCTTATTAAAATTGCCAACTACTTGAATAGCAAAGAATCCCCAGGGACCCTTACACTTCATGAAAACGATAGGAAAAAAGACGATGAATTAGCCATCGTTGTCGATGCCATCAATACTATGCAGTTAAGTTTAGAGGAACACATCAACGAACTTAAAACCCACAAAGTAGAGCTGGAAGAAACGGTTCGAGTGAAAACCAAAGCTCTTAAGGAGTCGTTCGAAGAGAAAACCAGCCTGCTTCGTATCGTATGCCATGACCTTGCTAACCCGTTGAGTATTATCAGTGGCAGTGCTGAGATCTTAACCAGCTTGGACCTTTCTCCAGAGAAGACCAAGGAACGCTACGCAGCCATTCAAAGAGCATCCCATATGATGAACGAAATCTTGCTAAACGTTCGGGAGATGGAATCTGTCGCATCTGGTAAGAAAACCATTAAGCTAACCCCTGTCGACCTTCGAGAGGTGTTCGAAAATATTTGCTTTGTATTCCGTGATCGCCTCATAGAAAAAAATATCCAGATCAATATCGACAATCAACTGCCTTCGGGCACCATGTGTATGGCCGATCCCGTGACCTTGAGCAACCAAGTGCTCAGCAACCTCATTTCAAATGCTATCAAGTTTTCATTTCAAGACTCCACTATCGATCTTATAGCTAGGCAAGAGGGCGATCAGGTTCATATTATTGTTCGTGATCACGGGGTAGGCATGTCCCAAGAGCACTTGGCTGAAATATTCAATCCTAAGAGGCAAACGACCCGCATCGGTACTGAAGGTGAGGTGGGTACTGGGTTTGGAATGCCCCTTGTGAAAACATTTATGGAAAAGTATGGCGGCGAAGTTGAAGTGGAAAGCACTTCAGCAGATATAGACCCGGAAAAGCATGGTAGCTCTTTCCACCTTTATCTAAAGATGGCGTCCTAGCTGCTCCCAAAAGCCTTCGATAGCAAGTCCTCCACCGGAATGAATGACCGCCCCTATCTGTCCAGGACTGAGTATGTTTGGCAGCAATTGTCGAACAGTCAGGAAAAGCTTGGCAGTATAAATCGGGTCTAATAACAGGCCATCCTCTCTCGCGAAACGAACAATCTCTTCCATGACCTTTGTGTTACTGGCGCCGAAGGACCGGGCGGTGGCTGGTTGATGAATTCGCAGCTCACAAGTTGCAGAGGTTTCAAGACCGAGCAGCCTAGAGCCTTTGCTAGCCCAAGTTTGAATGTCGCAGGGAGCCATTTGAACAACGTGCAGGACTCCTTTGAAGCCAACAGCGTCTAGGTAAGCCTTCATACCAGCTGCACCTATGCCTGTTCCCGCATCCATGAAAATATGATCAAACTCCATCGCCTCTTGAGCTTGATTGAGTAAAAGATCCATGCCCAGACTCATGCCTCCCCAAAGGGCTTCTTCTTGACAAGCCCCTTCGGCCATGACCACTGTTTTGTCTGCTTGTGATTGAGCGTAGGCTTCAGCTTCCCGCTGCGCATGTGGCCAGTCCTCTCTGCTGAGGCTGCGACTCTGCCCCGGCCTGGCAAGAAGCCGTAAGTAAGCCTGGTTGCCTCGCATGCTTTGGTGATGGGACTCCTGACACCAGACTTCGTAATCCAAACCGATTTCATGAAAGATTTGCACACAGCTCACCAGATGATTGGAGCGGTCCCCGCCAAGGGCAATCACTTTTTTAACCCCATTCTCGCGCCAATGGTGGACGAGTGCTGCGATTTTTCGCAGCTTGGTGCCCGAGACTCCAAAACTCAGTTCGTCATCCCGCTTAACCCAGAGCTTAGCCATGCTACTCATGGGGTGAATCCGTGAGCGCAAGGAGTGACCTAGTGAGCGAGTTTTATCTTGGATGGTTTGGTTGAGTTCAGTCGTATTCATAGGACATTCTTCTTACGCGCAATTGAGAGATTTGGCCAGATTTTATTAGGAAAATGTTTTAATGAGGTATTCGCGGATCTCATCGGGGGATAGAATCTTATCAACCAATCCCGACTTGATGGCATTTTTGGGAATGCCAAAGACAGAGCAGGTTTCTTCAGACTGAGCGATCACTGTGGTTTGATGCCGTTCCTTTAAGTACTTGATACCATCAACTCCATCTTTCCCCATACCAGTCAAAAGAATCGCATGGATTTCATCTGGATAGCCTCTTGGAATCGATTTCATCATCATATCGATGGAGGGTTTGACATAATTGACAAGCTCACCCTCCGTCGGTTCAAGCTTTTGGCCTTTTAATTGTAAGTGCAGATTACCAGGCGCCACGTACATATCACCGAGCGTCATGCGCTGGGTTTCACGGCAACAAGTGACTTTCATATCACATTGGCTCGCCAAGTTTTCGGCCAGCTTCTGATCGAAGGGGCGACTGATATGCTGGACGATGACAAGGCTGCAATTAAGGCGCCCCATACCATGGAATATTTTTTCCAAGGTTCGCACACCTCCGGTCGATGAGCCTATCACCACCAGTTTCATGCAACATCCCCTTCAAGCACAGCAAAACTCGATTCAATCATCCGCACCAATTCTTCATTCTCGAAGGGCTTCGTTAGATATTCAAATATATAAGGTGCACAGCTTTCGGATTTCTCTGGGGGATCTGTGACACCGGTAAGCATGTTGACAACGAGGCGCTGCCCTAACCCCTCGCCGGCGATTCTCTTCACGACATCCCAGCCATCTATTTTTGGCATCTGGGCGTCGCACAGGAGCACTCCCCGATACTCGTTTTTTTTGATGAATTCGATGGCGTCGTTTCCATTGGGGAAGCCTCTCACCCCAATACCTCGTTTTGACAGTATAAAAGTCACGGACTCGATAATCTCTAGATCATCGTCGATAATAATAATCTCCCGCTTTTTTTCGGGCATTGCTTCCTCCGTCGCTGAGACTTTGGTTCTTCGCTGGAGCTAAGAATAGCTATCTGCAATTCTATCGGCGGCTTTGGACTCCCCTCAATGTCTTCCGGCACAGATTCCATTTCTGCCGATTTACCGTAGCTTTTGCAGTATGTTAACGTAATTAATCTCTACTCTACTGTCGGTAGGATCGTGCTTTGCTCAAAAAACCCTAACCTCACACTTAAGCCATGTCGACAAATAGTCAGATTTTTAGTAGCGTTCTTCAAGACTTAGTACCTATCAGGATAAGTCTTTGACTTTACCAGTAGTTGAAACAGTTGGATCACCATGGACGAAATCTCATTAGCCTGCAATGGGCTAACAAAAACCTTCAAAAAGTACATTAAAAAGCCAGGTGTTATAGAAAGCTTCAAGTCTCTTGTGCGACGAGACTTCGAAATAGGAACCGGTGTCGATCACTTCGATCTGGAAATCCGCAAAGGTGAGTTGGTCGGGCTTTTGGGCCCCAATGGCGCTGGGAAAACAACTCTGATGAAGATGTTTTCTGGAATCATTGTTCCAAGCTCGGGGGCTTGCCAAGTCTTGGGTCACACACCCCATCGGCGAGCGATGGCATTTCGTAAAAAAATAGCGTTGGTGATGGGGCAAAAAGGTCAGTTGTGGTGGGACATCCCAGCCATGGATTCATTTCTGCTTCTGCAAAAATACTACGAAATCGATGAGCAGCGGTTCAAACAGAGGCTGGGGCATCTCGCCGACTCCTTGGGAGTTTCAACTCTCCTGAATGTTCACGTTCGAAGATTGTCACTGGGTGAGCGGATGAAGATGGAGTTGATTGCGTGCCTTCTTCACGAACCAGAAATCATTTTTCTTGATGAGCCAACAATTGGACTCGATCTGATTTCTCAGCAAACCATTCGAGCATTTATTGCTGACTACCAACAACGGAACGGTACAACCATTGTTCTAACCTCTCACTATATGGCCGATATTGATGCACTTTGCGATCGAATTGTACTGATCTTTGATGGCAAGAAAACCTACGATGGCAGTATCGAAGATTTTGGCTCTATCTTGGGCCGCGAGAAGTTTCTAACTGTTCAATTCGAACAAGCGGTCGATCAGACAGATTCCATCTGGTCGGACCTTGACCCCAAGTGGTTGTCAGGAGGGCAAAAAGTAGAATTGCGTGTTCCCGAGGAGCAACTCAGACAAAGGACCATCGACATCCTTCAAAAGTTCCCTGCGATCGACTTCCAAACGGAAAAGCTACCGGTCGAACGAGTTATGCATACCATTCTTGCCAACCCAGAAATCCTAGAGTAAATCCATGAAACGCTTGCGCAAGTGGTGGCAAACCATGACCATCAGTATGACTAAGCAGATGGCCTACAAGACGAACTTCCTCTTGCTTATGATCGGGCCTAGCCTTGTATTTTTCTTTATCAAATACAACGTTTGGACTGCAATATTCGAAACCCAGGGCGCTAGCGCAAGCATCGAGGGCTACACCCTCACGAGCATGTTGCAGTACCAGGCTTGGGTTTTGATCGTCGCGCTCTTTGCTCAGAGCTATAATAGCATGAGCCTTGCCGAAGAAATTCGTCTGGGGCGCATCAGCTCATACCTTGTTTACCCGTTTAACTTTTGGGAGCATCACGCCGCTAGTTTTTTGGGTCTATTGGTCATTCAGAGCTTGATCTGCGGGGTGAGCATCATCGTCTTTAATAGTGTTGACCTGCTTGGTGAGCTATCAATCATAACCCTATTCCAGGGTTTTTGCTTAGCCTTTTTGGTGGCCATACTTTGGTACGCTCTCAACTTCCTAATGGGAATCATCGCCTTCTGGCTCGAAGAAACTTGGGTCTTACGGGTGATGTTTCTAACCATCAGCCAGTTCTTTTCTGGCTCCCTGCTCCCTCTTGAGGTGTTTCCGCAGTGGCTGCGGGAGATTGTGATGTATACACCGTTTCCCTATCTTACTTGGGCTCCTGTAAAAGCATTTATGGGAGAACTGAGCATCCCACTAGAACAGGGGATACTGGTCATCCTGTTTTGGATTGGAGTTTCTGCAATCTTAGCAACGTTCACCTGGAGTCGCGGCGTTCGGCTCTACACCGCAGCAGGAATGTGATCATGAGGAAATATCTTGCTATCTATAAGGAGTTTTTTTCCAGTGCCTTAACGGAAGCCACAACTTATAAACTCCACTTCATTCTTGTTATTATCATGGACCTTCTATTCTACGGTTCGACGCTACTGTCGGTGGAAATCATATACCAGCAGGTGGACCAAATTGGGGTTTGGAGCCGCGAGGAGTTCATGCTGTTCATATCGTTCATGCTCGCGATCGACCATCTCCATATGGCAATAATAAGCGAAAACTTTTGGAATTTTTCCCTCTTGATCCGGTCTGGCAAACTTGACTTCGAACTTCTACGACCCAGCGGTACCCTCTTCACCCTATTTTTTCGCCACATTCGGGTCCAGACCCTACTGATTACGCCAGTACCTTGGGGCGCTCTCATTTATTTCGGCCAGAACTTAGGCCTAACATGGAGTCAATGGCTAAGTCTGCCGCTTCTTATTATCCTAGGGCTCACCTTGCTTGTCAGTATTGAAATTTTGCTTTCAATGATGATGTTTGTCACAGTTGAGTCGTTTGGAATCAATTTTCTAAGGATGCAGCTCCAGCAAGTTTCTCGCTGGCCCGATTTCATCTATCGGTTTAAGGCAAGAATAGCCTTCACATTCTTAATTCCAGTATTGCTAGTAGGAAGTGCACCGATGAAGATCTTGTTCCATCAAGATCCTCTCCTACAGATCAGTTTGATGATTGGTGCGATCCTGCTTTTTTGGGGACTGATTCGTATTACTTGGATCAAAGCGCTGACTCTTTATGAGTCAGCATCCAGCTAGGCAGACAAAAAAGACTCTGGCGTGGCATTTAGAGTGGCCTTTGCTCTCGATAACGACGAGTAAAGTACTCTTCCATGTCGCCACGTTCAGTATCGTCGATGGATTGGTTCCAGTAAATCAATTCCGCGATTACACCATTGAAGTAATGTCCATTACCATTCTCGGCACCACTCGCGAAATAGCTACCTTCTTTCATAGCCCCAATGCCTAAGTCACCGCTGTGGCTGTATAGAGTACCGATGTCTTCCGCAACACCGATGCTCACCCCATTCACAAAGGCTTCGAACTCTCTGGCCATTCCGTTGTACACCAATAGAACAGTGTACTGACTGTCTTCGGAAACCGCTGTACTTAGTCGCTTCGGTCCCCAAGAGCCGTCGCCCTGATCCTGGGGTAGGTTCCACATGGATACATTCAGATTGCCGTTTTCGAGATAGATATTAGTGCCCCGTTGTCCACCACCCTGCTCAAAAATAACCTGACGGGTAATGACGTCATTGGCAACTTGAAACACCACGGCAATGGACTTGTTAAGGGTTGTCGTTGAGGTGTTAAAGCTGGCTGCATCAGGGATTGTTAAGCCATCATCCACACCATCAAAGACCCATGCTGCCTGGCCTTGTAGTCCTTGAGCAGCCCACTGAGGGACACCGGAATCCGAAAAGGATTTAGCCTGCCAGACTCCGAAAACATCATCCCAAACTGTGGTTTGGCTACGATCTCCTCGAAGCCAAAGAACAGCATTACCCTTGGGGTAATAGGAGTCATCATCGAGAATCATCAGGCTTTGGGGCCCCGAAAGGATAGGGACCTCACTATTCAGACTTACTGTTACAAGCTCTTGAAGCTCTTCTTCACTGTCATCGATAATAGGTACTGGAATTTTCATTTCAGTTTCGAAGGCCGGAAATACAAATTGGCCAGAACGCAACTGAGTATCTCCTATATCCCCGTCAACAATTAGGGAAATCAGCAAGTCACGGGCTAAGGGTTCCGTTAGGCTGATTGTCAACTGAGGGACCTCGGGGGAGTTTTCTCTAATCTCTTGATGGCTCAAAGTGAAGTAAAGGCTGGTATCTTTTAAGCCATAGTCACTAGCGATCGCATGAAAAAGACCCAACAACTCTCCAGAGTCCAAGGCCCAATTATACAATGCTACATCAAATATCCGGCCCTTAAAGTTTGATAGCCCAGTGTATGAATCATAGAATAGTGTGTTATCGGCCACGGCACCAATGCCGATCCTTCCAGAGTGAGCAAAGAGCTTACCAACTCCACCAACCTCTCCCATCAAGCTGCCATTGACATAGGCACGGATCTTCTGCTCCATGCTGCTATACACCAAAACTCCGTGATAATCCGTATAGGTGTTCGCGACCGTACTGACACAACTCACTGGCCAAGGAGTTGTTACCAACCCATCGTCGTTTGGAATGTTCCAGCCACAGAACTGAATCTTGCCTTGGTGAATTGAAATACTCAGACCCCTTGACGAACCACCCTGCTCGTAAATCATCTGGCGGCTGTCAACGTCGTCACTGGTACGAAACAGCACCGAAATACTTTTTTCCGTAAATGTTCCCAAGTTGAGTTCAGTGTGACTCTCAACATTGAGGCGATCGTCGATACCATCAAAAGACAAGCTAGGTGGTATTCCTTCACCGCCCTGATAAAAGTAAGGGCGGGCGGTATCAGCGCTGGTTACTTGGCGATCGCTCTCGGATCGATCTGGCCATTCTGAGACCAGTTCACCTTGATCTAGTTTCAGGTCGAAGCTACTCAGAGAAAGAACTTCTTGGCTGGGGCGGCTGGCATCGTTATCTCGGATGATCAATTTGATAGCTTGGACCCTAGAAAGATTTGGCTGACTTTCGTATTGTGGCTTCAGAACAAGCAATTCAGTGGCTTCCGGCTCGGTGTCGTCGCTAAGCTTAATTTCGAACGTGCCCGATGTTTCTCCCGGCTCGACTGTAACGCTCGGTGGTGGCTGAACGAGATCGTCATCGTTGGCGGTGCCTTGGATACTCCACGAGATCTCCAAAGGCATATCCAGAGCTTGGGACAGATTGAGATGAACCCAAGTGCTTTCTCCTTCCTGAAGTTCAGCTTGATCCAACAGGACACTGACCACAACTCCCAAATCAGGCTCTTGGTTTGATTGCGGGTTGGTACTCGCACCAGGAAGAATAACACCCAACTCATCAGACGAACCCTGGGCCCCATCTGGAGTCTTCAGGCTGCTAGAGCCAGGATCGGATGTATAAGAGTCTCCGCCAATTGCGGCCTTACTTGTTGCACCGGGATCTTCTCCAGACGATTTGCTCTTACACGCGACAAATGCCATTGTCATGCCCAGCGTTGCGATAAGGTAACGAATCATAGAGCTTCCCCAGTTTTTTACCGTTGAAAATAGATTCGGTCCTTATACCTTGGAATTTAATTACCAAGACGAAAGGTTTACAACCTAAGAAGTCTTACGAACTTATTCAGAAAAATTGGTGAAAATTCAAAACTTAGGTGGGGCGAGGTAAGAAAGGAGAGGGCCCCTACGTACTAAGAGGCTCCCTTGTCTTATTGAATTACTTGGGGCAAGAGCACTGGCAACCATCACTTTGTGAAGGATTATCATGTGATCCTGATGTACTGTAAGAATGGTCTTTACAGCAGCAGCAACAGCAGTTTGGTTTATCCCCAGAATGCGACCCTGAAGTCGTGTAGCCCGACTTGCAGCAATCGCAACATTGATAGGCTTTATCATCGCCTCCTTGAGCTGTGTAAGAACCCTTGTCATCACAGCAGTAGCAGCACTTAGCTGTATCATCCCCTGACTTGCTTCCCGAAGCACTGTAACCCGATTCGGCACAGCAACATGTTTTATTATCAGAGCTAGAACTAGTGCTCGCCTTGCCGTCTGTCCAGTAGCAGCAGCAACAGCAGCAATTTTTATCGTCTTTCGGCTTGTCGAGGCATTCGTAAGAAACTTCGATCACCTCGTCTTCCGAGATTTGTCCGTCGCCGTTTTTATCGATGCCGACAATAGTTTTTTCACCGCCGTAAGGGCAGTTATCGTCTTCCCCTGGGCCAAATGGGATGGTGATCGTTATCTTAACTCCGTCGTTATCATTGGAGCCATCGTCGTCGATCACACCTTTATCATCTGGTAACGTTGGAAATTCGTCTGGACCACCTGAACCGAGGTCTTCAGTACCTTTACCTTCCTCTTCAGGAACTGCTTCGGCGCTAAGGGCAGAAGATTCGTCGGTACTTTGGAATGATGCACGGCAAGCACTCAACGACCCAATTATGGATACGAGTATTAACAATCGTTTCACGGCTGATTCCTCTAAAGTATTTGGTCCCAGGCAACAAGTGCCTATCCGCCTATCGGCACTTCTTAAGGAAACCTTAACGAGCTTCCATAAAAGACAAAAAAATCGGCTTGTTATGAGATTCGATATTTTCTAGTCAAGGCTCACACGCACTCCATTTGATATGCGAGCCAATTTTCTATTACATATTTACTAAGTTAAAATTGAGCGAGCTTGAAAAGAAGTCACTTGCAATTATATTTTTAAGATCTTGTAAAGCCCCCTTTCACCACGCCACAAGGATATATTTCAATTTTATCAGTTAATTAGATCTAAATTTAACCCAAAAGGGATATCTAAATTTTGGATAAGCATTATAAAATCTTTACTAATATGTCCTTGCCCAAGAGAATAATTTCCGGCATCTATGAGGCCAGCTTTCGACTCAACTGGGGTTTTTATGAAGAAAATCGCTGCCGCTCTGCTTATTGCTATTTTTGCAACTTTGCCCTCACCTGAATTTGCGATTGCCTCTAACAGTCTTCATCTGTCTGCCTTCAACATCCAGGTCCTGGGCCGTTCCAAAGTGAGCAAGTCTCACGTCATGGAGCATCTGACAAACATTTTGAACCGCAACGATCTCACGTTTATTCAAGAAATTCGCGACAACACGGACGAGGCAATTTACAAGCTCCAAGAACAGACCAATCGCTTCAATAGCCACAAATATCAGATCACAGTGAGCAAAGCCTTGGGCCGAACGAGTTCTCGGGAGCAATATGCTTACCTTTACAACGATGATCGGATTAAACTCATTCACAGCGAAGTGTATCAAGACTGGGATGATCGGTTTGAGCGAGAACCTTATATTGCCATTTGGCAAACCCCCGGGGCGTTTCGCTTTGCAACAATTGGAATCCACGTGAAGCCCGATGATGTGGAGCAGGAGCTACGAGCGCTCGGAGACGTGGTTTCCTATGTGAAGGACCAACACAGCATGAACGCTATCTTGGTCATGGGCGATCTAAATGCCGACTGCGATTACTTTAACCCTGAATCCCTAGGCTTTTCCATGATCGATCACAAGATTAAAGTTTGGATCGAAGACCATCAGGACACGACAGTCTCTGCAACGCACTGTGCCTATGACCGATTCATTACCACCGAGGCGCTAAGCCCTAAAGTGAGCAAGGCTGCAGTTTTCGATTACCAAGAGGCCTACAACTTAAGTTTAGCGGCAGCCAAGAAAGTTTCTGACCACTACCCCATTGAATTGCAGCTGAACTTTGCTAGCCAAGAGCCTCCTTCAACAGCACCATCGAAACCTATGCCTAACAATCCAAACTTGCCTTCAACCTGCGGTTTGAAGCCCTACTGGACGCCAAAGAACTACTGCTATGCGACTAAAGATGGCTCCAAAAAGCGGGTGTCCGCGTCGTGCTGCTCATAGCTAACACCACTCCGAAATTATCCCAAAAGCAATTTTTTCGATTCTCTACACATTTCCTCAAGAAAACTAAGTCCCTAGCCATAGGGGATCTTTCCGAATTTCTTACTTTTTTCAAGCCTTGTTATTTTATTTTAACTTTTTAGAGCCTTAGCCGATTGGCCCCTAAAGCGAATTCGCCCAATGGGTAACCTTTGCCTAGTGGCAAACTGGAGGAAGCTTTGCGAGATAGAAGGCCTAGGCGCGACGAGGAAGAAAACCAACAGAACGATCCCTGGACGTCCAATAGTGACTTGTTCATGGCGGTAGCTGTTATCTTTCTAATCATGTTCGTTTTCTCGATCTTACAATCGGGTGCGTCCCAACTCGCTGTTCAGCAGGAGAAAAAAGAAGCTCAAGAATACCTCATGGGTAAACTGACCGAAGCAACCAAACAAGCCAACCAATCGAACATGGATAAAGCTAAGAAAGACCTCAAAGAGATGGCTCAAAAGAAAGAGCTTCTTGAAATGAGTCTCAAGCAAATTGGCGAAATCACTTCTGCTCTAGAAGAGCGTGAAGATGCGATCGAACAGCTCTACAAGCAACAGAATGAAAACGAAGCGGTTATCAAACAAGCGCAAGATGTCATCAAAAAACAAAAAGAAGAAATCACTGAGCAGAAAGAAGAAATCAAAGTTCGCGATATCAAAGTCACCGACATTTCAAAACGGATCGAAGACCTCAAAAAGAAGATGGCTGAAGCTAAGATCAAAAACGAGGAACTTGAAAAAGTTCTTGAAAAAACTGAAAGCGATAAGCAGAAGCTTGTAAACGACGTTAAAGTGAAAGAAGTCGACCTAAAAGAGAAACAGGATACTATTGTAAAACAAACTGAAAACATCAAAAGCCTAGAAAAGAACGTTGAAAATATCAAAGAAAAGGCTCAGCAAACAGAGTTGAGTCTAAACAAAAAAATTTTAGAAGAGCTAAAGACACAAGAGCAGCTCAAAAAAGCTTTGGCGAAAACCCAGCAGGAAATCAAAGAAAAACAAGAGAACATCAAAAAGAAAGAATCAGAGATTGATAAACTGAAAGTAACGCTCAAAAACTCTGAAGATAAAAGCGAGGTAGAAAAGAAGAAGCTTGAAGAGGAAATTAAAAAGCAGGATAACCAGAAGCAACTTCTTCAGAAAGCTCTTGTTAAGTCTCAGGACGAAATTAGAGAACAGAAAAAGAAGGTTGAAGTCAAGGATCAAGACATCAAGAAACTTGAGACTGAGGTTAAAGACGTCAAAGTTAGCTCTGAAGCCAAGACAAAAGCCCTTGAGCAGCAAATAAAGATGACAAAAACTGAGCAAGAGAAGCTTGAGGATGCGATCAAGAAGAAAAATGAAGAGATCGACACCTACAAGAAAAACATTGTAAAGCTGGCTCAGAACCAAAACGACTTAAAAAAAGAGATCACAGAAAAGCAAGATGATCTAAAGAAGATAGAAGAGAAAAATAAGCAACTTGACCAGACGGTTAAGACTCTAACCTCGTCAAACCAAAATCAACAGAAGGTTATCCAAAAGAACATTAAGGATATCAAAGACAAGCAGAAAGAAGTACAGGATCTGGAAAAAGTTAACAAGCAGATCCAGACGAAGCTTGCACAACAAAATGCTGAATCGTCGAAGCTTAAGGAAGAAGTTAAAGACTTAAACCAAAAGATACAAGAAACTGCGAAATCCAATCAAAAGCTTGAGCAGCAGATAGCCAAAAAGGCAAGTGAACAGCTAGAGTCTCAAAAGAAAATTGAAAACCTTGATCTGAAAGTCCAAAACCTTTCTGAGGATTCTAAGAAAGTTCAGGAGCAGCTCAAAAAGACTCAGACAAAGCAAGCGCAAACCCAAGCGCAGCTAGCAAAACAGCAAGAAGAAACCAAAACTGTCGAGGCTCAGAAAAAAGCTTTGGAAGTGGCGGTCAAAGAACAGAAGAAGAAAAACGAGCAACTCAACCAGGCGGTAGCAAAAGCTATTCAGGAGAAGGACAAAACTCAGAAGCAGGTTCAAAACCTCACAAAAAAAGTGGCCCAAAGCCAGGCTCAGGTCAAACAGCAGGAGCAAGCTGTCGAGCAAGAAAAAAGAAAGCTTGATCAAGAGCAAAAAAAGACTCAACAACTAACCCAAGCTATCGCAAAGGTCAATCAAGAAAAAACTCAAGTTCAGCAGCAGGTTAAAGACCTTACCAAGCAGGTGGCTAAAACTCAAGCTCAGATCAAGCAGCAGGAGCAAAAAGTTCAGCAAGAACAGCAAAAGGTCGCTCAAGAACAGCAGAAAAACCAGCAGCTTTCAAAAGCTATCGCAAAGGTCACACAAGAAAACACTGAGGCAAAAAAACAAAACCAAGAACTAACTAAAAGGGTGGCACAGACTCAAGCCCAAGTTAAACAACAAGAGCAGAAGGTACAGCAAGAGCAACAAAGGGTCGCTCAGGAACAACAGAAAAACCAGCAGATCACAAAAGCTATTGCCAAGGTCACACAAGAAAACACTGAGGCAAAAAAACAAAACCAAGAACTAACTAAAAGGGTGGCACAGACTCAAGCCCAAGTTAAACAACAAGAGCAGAAGGTTCAGCAAGAACAGCAAAGGGTCGCCCAAGAACAGCAGAAAAACCAGCAGCTCACAAAAGCTATTGCCAAGGTCACACAGGAAAACACTGAGGCAAAAAAACAAAACCAAGAACTAACTAAAAAAATCGCGCAGACCCAGGCACAAGTTAAACAACAAGAACAGAAGGTTCAGCAAGAACAGCAAAAGGTCGCTCAAGAACAGCAGAAAAACCAGCAGCTCACAAAAGCTATTGCCAAGGTCACACAAGAAAACACTGAGGCAAAAAAACAAAACCAAGAACTAACTAAAAAAATCGCGCAGACCCAGGCACAAGTTAAACAACAAGAGCAGAAGGTACAGCAAGAACAGCAAAAGGTCGCTCAAGAACAGCAGAAAAACCAGCAGCTCACAAAAGCTATTGCCAAGGTCACACAAGAAAACACTGAGGCAAAAAAACAAAACCAAGAACTAACTAAAAAAATCGCGCAGACCCAGGCACAAGTTAAACAACAAGAGCAGAAGGTACAGCAAGAACAGCAAAAGGTCGCTCAAGAACAGCAGAAAAACCAGCAGCTCACAAAAGCTATTGCCAAGGTCACACAAGAAAACACTGAGGCAAAAAAACAAAACCAAGAACTAACTAAAAAAGTGGCCCAGACTCAAGCCCAGATCAAGCAGCAAGAGCAGAAGGTACAGCAAGAGCAACAAAGGGTCGCTCAGGAACAACAGAAAAACCAGCAGCTCACAAAAGCCATCGCAAAGGTCACACAAGAAAAAACTGAAGCACAAAAGCAAAATCAAGAACTAACTAAAAAAGTGGCCCAGACTCAAGCCCAGATCAAGCAGCAAGAGCAGAAGGTTCAGCAAGAACAGCAAAAGGTCGCTCAAGAACAGCAGAAAAACCAGCAGCTCACAAAAGCTATTGCCAAGGTCACACAAGAAAAAAACGAGGCGCAAGAGCAGAACAAAGAGCTCACTAAAAAGGTCGCTCAAGTCCAAGCTCAAGCCAAGCAAGAAGAGCAGAAGAATAAGCAGCTCACTAAGGCTTTGGCCCAAACAAACCAGCAGAAAACTCAAGCGGAGCAACAAGTAAAGGATTTGACTCAACAGGTAGCCCAGTCTCAAGCTAAGGTGAAACAGCAGGAAAAGACCATTCAAGATTCTCAACAACAGAATCAGCAACTCACAAAAGCTCTAGCGAAATCGCAGCAGGCCCAAACACAGTCCAAGCAAGAAATCAAGGATTTAACGACCAAACTTGCCAAGAGTCAGGGTGAGGCCAAGGCAAACGAGGCCAAGAATACTGAGCTTAGCAAAACGAATGAGTCCTTGAGCAAGGCACTAGCCAAGTCACAGAACGACGCTAAAAACGCTAAGTCTGAAAACAAGTCTTTGAAAACAGCCCTCGCCAAAGCGCAGGGTGAAGCCAAGTCTCAAGAGACCAAGAATTCCGAGCTTTCAAAGCAAAATGATAGCTTGAGCAAAGCTCTTGCCAAAGCTCAAGGTGAGGCCAAAGATTCACAATCCGAGAATAAATCTTTGAAAACAGCGCTAGCTAAGGCCCAAGGAGAAAGCAAGGCAAAAGATGCCAAGATGAAAGCACAAGAAGGTGAGAACAAAGCTCTTAAAACCGCTCTCGGTAAGAGCAAAGCGGAGGCTAAGTCCTTGGCAGGTCAGGTTAAAGACCTTACTGGCAAACTGGCCAAGTCTGAAGCTGATAATAAGAACCTACAAGCCGAAAATGGCCAGGCTAAAACTGAGAATGAAAGCCTCAAAAAGGCCCTTGGTAAAGCTCAAGGTGATATTGCCAAAGGCAAGGCAGAGAATCAAAAGCTTGCCGGTGATGTTGGAAAACTCAAGGGCAAGGTAGGCGAGTTGGAAGGAGCTAATGCTGAGCTTCAAGGCAAGAACACTGAATTAGGCAAAGCCTTGGGCAAAGGCCAAACTGAAAATAAGAAGTTGATGGGAGAGATTGGCAAGCTCAAAGGTAAGGTTGGTGAGCTGGAAGGCGGAATGGCTGAGCTGGAAGGCAAGAACACGGAGCTAGGTAACGCTTTGGGTAAAGGCAAAACCGAGAACCAAAAGCTTAATGGTGAAATCGGCAAGCTCAAGGGTAAGATCGGAGAACTCCAAGGGGGCATTGCTGAGTTAGAAGGCAAGAACAAAGAACTAGGCAACGCTGTTGGCAAGGGTAAAACCGAAAATCAAAAGCTCAATGGTGAAATTGGAAAACTCAAAGGCAAGATTGGCGAACTCCAGGGAGGCATCGCTGAATTAGAAGGAAAGAATAAAGAACTTGGTGATGCTCTGGGTAAGGGCAAGACAGAGAATCAAAAACTCAATGGCGAGTTAGGAAAACTCAAGGGGAAAATTGGCGATTTACAAGGTGGGATTGCTGAGCTGGAAGGTAAAAACAAAGAACTTGGCAATGCTCTAGGAAAAGGCAAAACCGAAAATGACCGACTCAATGGCGAAATTGGTAAGCTAAAGGGAGAAATCGGCAAGTTAAAAGGTGGATTGGCAGAGCTAAAAGGTAAAAATGATGCTCTTGGCAAAGCCTTAGGTAAGGGAAAAAGCGAAAACGACAAGCTTGCGGGAGAAGTTGGCAAACTCAAAGGCCAAGTCGGAAAACTTCAAGGAGAGAATGACAAGCTTCGCGGTGAAAACCAAGGACTTGCCGAGGCATTGGGCCAGGGTAACTCTAAGAATCAAGGCCTCGCTGGGCAGGTCGGCAAGTTACAAGGGCAAGTAGGAGAACTTAAGGGCCAAGTTGGTAAGCTACAAGGGGAGAACGGTCGCCTTGGCAAGGCACTTGCTGATGGTCAAGCAGAAAATGAAGGCCTCAAAGGTGCTCTTGGCAAAGCTAAAGGGGAGCTTGGCAAAGCACAAGGGGAGCTCGGCAAGGCCAAAGGCCAGCTTGGTCAACTAAAGGGAGAGCTAGGTAAACTCCAAGGAGAACTAGGCAAAGCCAAAGGGGAACTTGGTAAATTAGGCCAAGCACTTGCTGACGGCAATGCGGAAAATAAAGGTCTCAAAGACGCTCTTGGCAAAGCCCAAGGGCAGGTTGGACAGCTGAAAGGTGAATTAGGCAAACTCCAGGGTGAACTAGGCAAAGCCAAAGGAGATCTTGGCAAACTCGGACAAGCCCTAGCTGATGGCAATGCGGAAAATAAGGGGCTCAAGAGCGCTCTTGGCAAAGCCCAAGGGCAGGTTGCTCAGCTGAAAGGTGAATTAGGTAAACTCCAAGGAGAGCTAGGCAAGACTAAGGGAAATAACGAGAAGCTAGGTCAGGCTTTAGCAAAAGGTAATGCCGAGAATCAAGGTCTAAAGCAAGCTTTAGGCAAGGCCCAAGGTGAAAATGACCAGCTGAGAAATGAAATAGGCAAGCTAAAGGGTGATCTGGCAAAGCTTCAAAACACGAAGAATGACCTAGGACAAGCACTGGCTAAGGGTGGCAGCACTAACAAAACCCTCCAAGATAACCTGGGGCAAGCCCAAAAAGAGATTGATCGCATGGGCAATGAAATGAAACGCCTCAAGGATGACTTGGATAAAATGAAAGCTCAGAATCAGCAGCTAAACCAGACCTTAGCTCAACGAAAAGATAGTAATGAAACCTTAAAAGGCGATCTGGGTAAGGCCATGGGGGATGCGGCTAGTCAAAAGGGTAAGCTCTTGAAGGCACTTGACGAGATGGATGACCTGAAGAACCAACTAGCCAATGCCAACAATAAAATAGACACCTTGCAAGATCAACGGCAACAGTTAGTCGCAGCTCTCGACAAGAAGCCAACGGAAGTTACTGTACCTCAAGAAAATCGCTTTGGCAGCTCAGGATCTTTGATCGCTAATTTCCAAGATCAAGTTGCAGCCCTTAAAGACCAAGTTAAAAACCTGAAAGATGACAACCAAGGCCTTCGCAAAGCTCTCACCATGACAACACCTCCTCCAGGCAAAGGCCCAGGGCAGGGGCCTGGCATGGGTCAAGGGCAAGGACAAGGTCTTGGTGCTGGTCAGGGACAAGGTCTTGGTGCTGGCCAGGGACAAGGTCTTGGTGCTGGTCAAGGTGAAGGCCAAGGGCCAGGAACAGGTGCTCCACAACAGCTTGTCAGCCAGCCAAGTCCAGAATTAATCAACGCCAAGAAGCAAGTTGCAGACCTACTTGAGAAGATACGGACAACTAAAGATAACTTAGCCAAAGCCATCCGGCAAATCGGAAAGTTGAACGATCGAAATAATCGGATTGCGCAAGCATTTGACAAGGGCGGCGACCAAAACCGTCAATTGATCGAGCGCTTGGCAAATACAACAAAAGCAATCAAAACCAAAGACAAAGAGATCGATCGTCTGGCCGAGAAGATAGAAGAGCAGAAAGATGTCGGCATGAAAATGGCTGCAAAACTACGCACGAAGGATGATCAGATCAAAGACGTCGCGCAAACGCTTGAAGGTGCTCGATCAGCTATGCAACGAGTCGCCAACGAGCGCAAAACTATCGCTTCCCGAATAGCAGACAACCTCAGAGCTTCCGGCATCGAAGTTGATATCAACCCTGAAACAGGTAACATCACTCTCCGCATGGATGAATCCTTCTATTTTAAAAACGATAGCTATCAACTCAGCGAAACCGCGAAGGCGAAACTAAGTCGTATGATACCTATTTATGCGAAGAGCCTCTTAGGTGCACCCGATATCGCAAATCGAATCGATGGCATTTCCATTGCTGGATTTGCAAGCCCTAAGTACAAGAGGAAGTATGTAGATCCTTTCACCACTCGCGGCATCGCTTACCAATACAACCTGGAGCTTTCTCTCAATCGTGCCCAGCAGATTGTAGAATTCGCTTTTGGTGATGAAGTGGGTAATTATAGGTATAAAAACAAGATGCGAGCGCTGACTAGTGTTTCTGGAAAAGGTTTCATGGACCCCGTTAAATTACAAGAAAATGACCGCTGTCTTAAAGATAAGTGGAACAAGTTTCGATACGAGGAGTGCATGTGCGGACCATACCACTGCAAGAAATCACGTAGGGTAGAGATCAATTTCGTTCTAAAAGACCAGAAAGATGCAGAACGTCACTTCGATATAATTGCGGACAAACTCCAAAACAAGGGGCCTGTGAATGTCGGTCATTGAGATATTTAATATTGCCGCCGCTTATCTGATACAAATTATGGCAATCACCTGCGTGATTGCTCTTATCCTCCGGTATATTGCTCATAACAACAATAAAGTGAACAAAGCCTACTTCAATAGTTTCTCTCATGCGGTGATTAAGCAGCTTGAAGAAGAGGAAGCTAAGCATGAAAGTGTCGATGATGTCGAGATCTGGCTAGAGAACTTACTCTATAAAATCGAGGAACACTTGCCGGATCGATCTTTACGGTTTCGTAAAACTGAGGAGAAACAGAAGCAACGGCTATCGGAATTTACAGATAGTAAGCGGAGCGTTATATTAGCCATCAAACAACAGGTGGACGCCCTAAAAAGCCCTCACCCACCAAACTTCATGGAACTTGCCGATCGCGTTCTCAACCAAGACCCTAACTGGCGAAATATCCTAAAGATTCTACCAGTAAACTCACTAAATCGTGGTTTGGACTTACTACCAAATCTGTTCATTGTCGGAGGTATCTTCGGTACTTTTGTGGGTATCACCTCGGCACTGCCTATGATCGCCCAAATTGATATCACCAAACTTGATGAAGCAGCTCCCGTTCTGAATGCTTTCGTTGGTGGTGTTGCCTATTCTATGAATACATCCATCGCAGGTATCGTATTCAGTGTGACGATGACTCTAATAACGTCTTTGTTTCCCCTTGCTTCTGTTCGCAATGAAGTGTCTAAAAATTTCGAACGTGCTATTGAATTTATGTGGTATCGAATTCATGGCAATAAATTAAGTCATGGTGAATATAAGATGATCGAAGCCATAGAAAATTTACGTAAGTCAAACCAAGAAGCCGTCAAACTCCTGGCGGAGATTCGAGATATCGCATCCCAAGATAGTAGCCAGCCGCCATCGGATATTGAACGAGGAGCATCGTAAGCCATGGCACTCGATCACGTTTTAAAAGGATGCGAGCTTTTCTTTGAACTTTACGAAGATGAGGTCGAGAGAATCCTCCGTTCTCAATCTGTTCATCACTACAAACCAAACGAATTGATCATTCAAGAAGGTGACAAGGGAAATCAAATTTTTATTCTCCTCGAGGGTATTGCCGAGATTCAAAAAAATGCCATGGGCGGAACCAAGTTTAACGTTGAAAAATTGAAGCCAGGGGAGGTTTTCGGCCTTCTGATGATTCTCGACGAAAAGCCTTACGGTATCGACATTATTTCAAGAACCCGGTGCGCAGTCCTAGAAGTTAAGCACGCTGCAATTATGGATCTCTTCGATAAAAACCCCCGAATTTTCGGCATAATCATGCTCAATATTTGCAGGATCATTGGTAAACGCCTTCGTAACGCCCATCAGCGGATGTCTGAATATAAAGGGGAATGATAGAGATCGCCCCTATATTTACTTTAGAAAAATTACCACAAAGTGAAATTCTATCCCACTTATATTCCTCAGGTATCCGCCTCCTGTTACCGAATGCTTAACTAGCGCGGGAAATCTTAAGTGCTCTAGGTTGGACTCATCATAAGACAGGATCTCCCCAATCACAAAAGGAGGACTCTGTGAGAAAGAAGATTGTTACCTTGGTCTTGGGCTTCTTACCCTTTGCTGGTCTCTCTGCTGTGGCCAAGGAACACACTATAAAGCAGAAAAATAAACAGTTCAGTCAAAAAGAGATCAAGCTCAAAGTCGGCGAATCTCTCAAGTTCACCAACGAGGATAACACAACCCATCACATTATGATGAAGGTGGATGGAAAGAGAATCAGCCAAAAACAGGTCGAAGGTGCAGCACCTATTGTCCAAACATTTTCAAAGCCTCAGGAAACCACAGTGCGTTGTGCTATCCATCCAAAAATGATGCTTAAAGTTACGGTTGAGCCTTAACAACAGGAGAATCCCCTTGAATAAGATCGTTAGTTCACTTTTGTTTCTAACGCTATGCAGCGCTCAGACAAACTTAGCTGCCGACGAAGCCCGAATCAAAATCAACCTTAGCACCAAAGGCAACAACATCGCCTTCGATGTTGAGGCAGTTCAAGTGCCTCATGGCAAAGACATCGTGATCGATTTCCATAACCAAGCACTTTCGGACTCGGAAATTCTTCACAACATCGCTTTGCTGAAGCCAGGCTCCACAAAGGAAGTCATGGAGTTTTTTGCCAACAATGACTATGACCAGGAAAAAGTCAAAAACCACCCTATGGTGATTGCGATGACACCAATGCTCGCCCCTGGCAAAAAAATTCAATTAATTGTTCCGTCTAAGGATGTTCCGAAGCCCGGATACTATCCTTATGTCTGCCTCGTTCCAGGACACGGAGACATGCTCGGAATGAAAGGCATTTTAAACGTTACGAAATCCAGCAAATCCAAGTAAGGGTTGACAAACGATGATAAACATTCTCAGTATCCTCATGCTAAGCAGCTTGCTTGGCACTTCAGTGTCCCTGGCAAATATGGACGCCCTGAAGAAAGATTTTCAAAGGCCCGATTCCATTCCTTTCCCTGACGATAATCAGTACAGCGCGGCCAAGTACAAACTGGGCTGGACACTTTTCTTTGACCCACGTCTTTCGACGTCGGATTTCATATCATGTGCGTCCTGCCACAACCCCGGCCTTGCGTGGGGTGACGGCATGGCAACCGCTACCGGCCACGGTATGAACAAATTAGGTCGACGCACCCCGACTATTTTGAATCTCGCATGGGGTGAGTTGATGATGTGGGATGGTCGGGAAGACTCCCTTGAATCCCAAGCTCTTGGGCCAATCCAAGCGGCCGGCGAGATGAATATGCCTCTTGATACTCTGCTTCCAAAATTAAAAGCCATTGCTGGCTATGGGCCACTGTTTAAAGCCGCGTTTGGTGATAGCGAGGTGACAGCAGATCGCATTGGTAAAGCAATTGCGACCTACGAGCGCAAGGTGGTCTCTGGTCAAGCTCCCTTTGACAATTGGATCAAGGGTGATGACGATGCAATTTCCGATTCAGCGAAACGTGGTTTTGCTCTGTTCAACGGCAAGGCAAACTGCGCTGTTTGTCACTCAGGGTGGCGGTTTACAGACGATGGTTTTCACGATATCGGTGTCAACAGCGATGACCTAGGTCGTGGGAAAATTTTGGAGATCGAAGAGCTGAACCACACATTCAAAACCCCTACTCTTCGCAACGTCGATCAAAGGGCTCCTTATACCCACAACGGTTCTGAAAAGACGCTGATCGATATCATCGACCTTTATAATGAAGGAGGTCGCATCAAGCGGCCCACCGTTTCTGAAGAGGTTCGCGAGCTCGGTCTCAATCGGCAAGAGAAAGTGGATCTGGTGGAATTTCTGAAGTCTCTCACCAGTGATGATCCTGCTATGTCGATTCCAACACTACCGCACTAGACCTAAAATTGAGAGCCATGAAGGCTCTCAGCCTAATCCATATCACCTGGTCCGTCATCAAGAATACTCAAACTCACGAGCCAATCGAGATCATCTTCAAAGAGTTCGTCATCTTCCCACCAAAGGGTCTCGTCACTATCGAAAAAACCATCGTCCTTGCTGTCGTCATTCTCCCATCTGGATAGCGAGGTTTTTGGTCCCAGGTTTCTCAATACTGTCGACCTTCCGTAAGCTTTTTTGAGGAATTTCCCATGGGAAATATTCCGAGCGAAAGTTTGTTCCATCATGCTTCCCTTTGTATTGATAGGTATCCAATGATGCTTAAACAGAAACTGTATAAGCAATAAGTGCACCAGTTTCGACTTGGCCGGAACTCGTTCACCAACCTTAGCTTTGAGAATCAGCGCTGAGTTTTACTAAGTCCTATTCGTTCCATTCAGTAGGAAGTTTCCCACGAAATTGCAGGAAAACGCTGCAACGAATTTCAATTCCTAAGGTCGATGGCTTTTACAGAAGCCTAACGGATCTGACTGAAAATAGACATCCTCAATCCCACTGATTTAGGTTTTAACGAACTCTAGCTCCAACTTAGCTATTGCCACATTTATTTGCAGCTAGGGAAAACTCATTATTTACTCATGAGACCTTAGCCATCGTTTTACCATCAACGATCACTAGAAAGGAGGCCGTGATGATGCGCTTCGAAGGCAAGACAATTGTAATCACCGGAGGTTCAGGGGGCATTGGTTTAGCGACAGCGATCCGAATCGCTGAAGAGGGTGGCCGGGTTCTAGTTACCGGAACCAACGCAGGTAAACTTGAAAAGGCAAATGCTGCCCACGAACGAATCGATGTATTGGCAAATGATGCGGGGGACCCTAAAGCTGCTGAAGAACTAGGACAGAAGGTCAAGGAAATGTATGGAGAGATCGATGGCCTCTTTCTCAATGCAGGGTTTGGCGTTTTTACCCCAATTGAAGAGGTTACTTCAGAACAATTCGATAGTCAGTTTAATGTTAACGTTCGCGGCCCAATTTTACATGCAAAAGAGCTGGGCAGTTTGATTAAGAAGGGTGGCAGCGTTTTACTCAATACATCCATCGCCCAAAACTTAGGAATGCAAGGAGCAATTCTATACGCATCTACAAAAGGGGCTCTAAGAACTGCAACCCGGGTTTTGGCAAGGGAGATGGCAGATCGAAGCATCAGAGTCAATGCCGTAAGCCCAGGGCCAATCGGAACAGACTTCTTCGATCGCACGGGGATGCCAGAGGATCAGGTGAAAGGTATGGCGGAACAGATTATGAACCAGGTTCCTCTAGGACGTTTTGGTAAGCCAGAAGAAATCGCTGCTGCATCAGCGTTTCTCTTGTCAGATGACGCATCATTCATGACAGGCTCTGAGATCACAGTGGATGGCGGCATGAGTCAGCTATGATACTAGAGGCTGTCGTAGCTAATTCAGGCGATCATGAAATATTAGCAATCAACAGCTTGATTGATATACTCTTCCAGGTCTAATGCATTGGTAAAGTCCTTAGCTATGACACCCGAAACTGGCGGATGAGTGGATTGCTTCCCTCGTCCGTTTAGTATGTCTCGAATGAAGATCCCTTTCACCCGATCCGGGTAGATTTTGGCAACAGATTCATAAATAGTCCGATCTTGCTGGCCGCTATCGCCAATCAATATCACTGGAATTTGGGGGCACAGCTCTAGGATTGTTTTGATCTTATCGATCTTGTGATTGTGGCCAATACTGACTAATTTATTCTGCTTCAAGCCAAGCCTTTGCATCAGCATGGGACCTTTGGGGAACCTCTGGATTTCCAGCACATCCTGAAGCATCTCATAAAGACTCCAGCTAGAACTGGTCACATAAAAGAAAGCTGGCGGTGCGCCGCTACCTGCTCTCGCTTCTAAGCTACGATACAAATTTGCCATCCCATCCACCGCATTGCGAGTTCGGGCGTTGTTGGTGAAAGCTAACTTTACGGAGCGAAACAGGTCGCTAGCTTCTGATTCAATAATTGTGTCATCGATATCGCTAATCACGATGTATGGCGTTTTTTGAGTCACCAGAGTAAGGGGAATCGTTTGCTGATACCTCACCAACGAAAAGCCTTCTGGGGCACTGGTGACCTCAATCTTAGCCTGCCGAGCTTCTGCAGGTCTTGTAAATCGAGCTGTAAAATAACCGGTTCCACCGCTAGTACCACGCCAAGTAGAATCGCCGATCTGAATCGCAATTTCCACGCCTGGCGCTCGGGAGCGTGTGAAGCGGCTCAGTAAATCACGGGTATTCATCCACCAAGGACTGTCTTCGCCAAGGCTTTTATCCCTCAGCACTTCAATGACGCGCCCTACAACATAGGCACCTCGCGGGCCGGAAAAACCATGATAGGCGACCGCATCGAAGGGCCGCTCGACATGAAGGGTTTTCTTCACCCGCCGCAGAGCTTTGGCTGCCATGATATCCAAGCTTTCAGGGTCTTCTCGGGGTGGTAAAAAGCCTTTCTCGCAGTCTCGCTTCATTGCACGTTCCATCTCATTCCCAATCATTCGGTATTCTGGACCTTCACCATAGACAAGTCTTTCCAAGGGAATCAAGCCCTTTAGATAGTATACCGAGCGAAGCTTATCAGAATGGCGGCAAAACATTCCTGCCACATTTTGCCAAAAAAAAGAGCCCATGTTTCCACACGGGCTCACTCGAAGAAAGGGAGTAAGGAGGCCTTTTCCTCTAAAACGCTAGGCCTTAACAGGGCAAGTCTCCAAATCACTGGCTAAATTGCAAGTCCTGTACCTTCTGAAAGATTTTTTTAAAGTCCCGATTTTACAGAAAAACGAGGTCCTTAATTCAGTCAAAAACCTAAACAGTGTTTAAGGAAATGCAAATTTTGAGTTTTCCGGGAATTCCCTAGGACACTTTCGTAACCTTTGGGGCCGATCACCGAACCTTTGAGGAAGGCTCTTGCCCTTCTCAAGGTCACTAAAACGACAATGCCTTGAGTTAACAAAGGTTTGTCTGCTATGATCGAGCGTCAAAATCACTTTGGAGACAGTGCCCATGGCCCAAAACGCCAAATCAATTGTAATAGAGAAAGCTAGTCCTGAAATAGAAAATAGATTTGGGTTCGCCAAGAAAATAGTATCAAGCGGGCTCGACTTAAAAGCAAGAACCATAGAGACCCTTCAAATCAACATCACGAAGTTGTGCAATCAGGCCTGTGTTCATTGTCACGTCGACTCATCTCCTCGGCGCCGAGAGGCTATGAGTGATGCAGTGATAGACCAAATTATCAAGGTCCTTGAATCAAACCCTAGTATCAAGGCTCTCGACATCACCGGTGGCGCCCCTGAGCTTCACCCAAGGTTTAAAGAGTTGGTTACGAAGGCTCGTCAGCTTGAGAAAACGGTTATCGTACGCCATAACCTAACTGTAACTCACGACCCCCATCCACAAACTAAAGAAAGCTTGGCAGATTTACCGGACTTCTTCGCCGAACAAGAGGTGGAAATCGTTTCCAGCCTTCCCTACTACCAAGAGTTTTTTACCGATAAGCAAAGAGGTTCTGGAGTTTTCAAGAAAAGCATTCTATCGCTGCAAATGCTTAACGAACGTGGCTACGGCATTCCAGATAGCAATAAAATTCTGAACCTGGTCTACAACCCGGTTGGCGCATTTCTACCACCACCTCAGAAAAGCCTTGAGGCGAGCTATAAAAAAGAGCTTAAGGAAAAATTTGATATCAGCTTCAATCACCTATTTGCTATAACGAACATGCCAATTCACAGGTTTAAAGCCCAGCTTCGACGTCTCAAAAGCTACGAAGATTATATGGAAAAATTAGTTTCTGCTTTTAACCCTGCTGCCGCGGAAGATGTGATGTGCCGCAGCTTGGTAAGTGTGAGCTTTGATGGCAAAATTTATGACTGTGACTTCAATCAAGTGCTAGATATGGAGATTGATAGCCCTAACGGAGCCATGACAATCTTCGATTGGAACACAGAAACCCTCGCACAACGAACCATTCGTACCGCTGACCATTGCTTTGGCTGTACTGCTGGCGCTGGATCGAGTTGCGGCGGCAATACCACATCATAAAAGGACCTAAAACAATGAGTTACTACGAATCCAAAGATCTGAAGAAGTTTGCTGAAGTAGGCACCTTTCGCCCCGAGCTAATGGATAAATTTTTTCAATACTATAACTCTGTGGTGGGTGAAGACGGTGCTCTTACTAAACGGGAAAAAGCCCTCATTGCACTGGCCGTGTCTCACGTGAAGCAATGCCCGTACTGCATTGATGCATATACCAGTGCTTGCTTGGAAAATGGTTCAAACCCCGATGAGATGACCGAGGCCATTCACGTGGGAGCAGCTATGGAGGCGGGTATCAACCTCGTCCACGGAGTTCAAATGCAAAATGCTTTGCGAGCCAAAGGGGCACTTTGAAACTGCGAGCCATAGAGCTTCGATCAAGGCACTCTAAAGCCAGAGCTTCACAAGCTATTAATGGAATTATCAGATCACCTCTCAGGCCGGTTGTTCGCTTCGCTCTAAAACAGCCGTTACCGTTTTGCAGAATATATCGGGATCGAGGGGCTTCACATACCAGACCGTGATCCCAAGCTCCTTGCCCTTGTATTTCAAGTTTTTTGATGACTCTGTGGTAAGCATTCCGATCGGCACCGTCTTGTAAGCTTCGATGCTTCGGATTTCAGCGATCATATGTAGGCCATCCCACGTAGGCATATTAAAGTCTGAAATGATCAGGTTAAAATCCTTGTGTTCCCGAGCGAGGCGGTAGCCTTGAAGCCCATCGTGAGCCTCCACAACATCATGCCCTAAGCCAACTAGCAGAGCACGAATCTCGTAGCGCATAAACTCTGAGTCATCCACCAGAAGAATCTTTGCCAAAACCATCTCCGTCGTTACCAATCGTTATCAATGTTAGCGGCATTTTCTGGTAATCGTTGGGGAATTGTACATAATAACCCGAAATTATTTACATAATCTGCACGAATTACTCTGTAGTTTTTAACGAGTCGCCATTGCTGATTGGCAAATTTGTCCGTAGAATCCTGATAATACAAGCAGAAAGTGGGAGATTTATAATCAGGCATAAAAACTCCTTTTGTAGAGCCTTACGCCTAATCAATCGGTAATAGCTAGGAGGATCAAGAGGATCCTAGAATCGTTCTAATATCAGCAGCTAGATCACTATAGTTCCTAGGTATCTCGTCGGTTAGGCCAGAAACCTACCGCTCCTCCGGGCGGACTCTATCTTAGCGACGCCCCATGAGACTTAGAAACTGCTGCTGCTCGTGGGCCTGAAGGGAATCAAAGCCCTCGACCTTCTCTGTAAGCGTAAAGCTCGTCTGCTTCTCAACACCCCTCATCATCATACAGAGATGCTGTGCTTTGACTTGAACAAGAACAGCTCGCGGTGCAATAAGTTCCTGGATAGCGGCCGCAACCTGCTCCGTGATCCGCTCCTGAACCTGCACACGTCGGGCGTAGGTTTCTAAAAGACGAGGTATTTTCGATAGCCCAAGAATCTTCTTGTCGGGAAAATAAGCAACGGTAGCAGTACCCCAGAAAGGTAGCAGGTGGTGTTCACACATGCTGTAGAATTCAACGTTTTCAACGCTGACGAGGCCCTTGCCCTCGGAATCGAAGACCCCTTCACCCACTGCGGTTTGGGGATTGAGATCGTAGCCTTGAAATAAGTGGTCGAATGCCTTGGCAAAGCGGTGGGGTGTTCGCAAAAGACCTTCCCGACGGACGTCTTCACCGGTCATGCCTAGTATTAACTGGGCCGCCTTCTCTCCAGACTCCCGCTTGTATTTTCTTGAATCGAAGGCATCGTTGGCGGTAGGAAGATCCGTACCAGGCTCGCCTTTCAGTTCCTCGATAAATTCTTCTTTCATCATGCTTTGGATTCCTAAGAATGGCATTTTACATAAACTTTGTCGCCACCGCGCGGCTCGTCGCCGGCTACTATTGGTATAGGAAAGAGTATCGGTTTTCCAGACCTTATTACTCAATGCCACAAATTTACGCAGGCTTTACGCGGTCTCTATGACATAATTAGTCTTGCTTGTCAAATATGTCGTTGACAAGGCCATTGGATCATGGTTCGTATAGGCTCGACCCCTTTTTGTTAAGGAAGCCAATTCATTGTTAAAATTAGAAGAGGTAAACATGCGATACCACCTTGGGATACTGGCTGCTGCATTGAGTTTCGTAACAGCTTGCGATTATAACAAGCCTGAAGACTACAATCCGAAAAGTGATTTCGAAGCCTACAAAGCAGCAGAGCAGAAGGCCCAAGAAGCCGCTAAAATGAATCCCGTAAAAGAAGATCCAGCGGTTGCAATGGCGAAAGCTGCTGCCAAAGATTACAACACCTACTGCTCATCGTGCCACGGTGCTGACGGAGCTGCAAACTCACCAACTGCGATGGCTCTCAATCCCAAGCCCCGCAACTTCACTGATAAGGCGTGGCAAGATTCAGTTGACGATGCCCACATCTACAAGGTGATCGATGAAGGTGGCCCTGCAGTAGGACTTAGCCCGACTATGGCTCCTTGGGGTGCTGCCTTGAACGATGAAAAAATCAAAGCCTTGGTGCAATACGTCCGTAGTTTTGCGAAATAGGCTCATGATAGGAATGGCGCCGCAACGCACTGGTAATTTCACTCAGTAAGCTGAGGCGCCCACCTCCTCCGTCATTCCACTTTGCAATAAAAACCTTACCGCAAACTCTACCAAACTTTTGATATCACTACATTCTTTCAAAATCTTGTGAGCGCCTCAATGGCAGCGACGGGTTAAACCGACAAACCTTCTTTAAGGGGGGTTTATGGTTCGGCGCATAAAAAAACTCGATGAGGCGGTGGTTGATCCCAGTGACTATGTAAGTATGAACCGGTACACCCAACCGCTTCATGGTGGCGATGGTCGGGTTCTAACAATCGCAGAAACTCACCCCACTCAAAGGCCCTGGAATCGCATTCACCCAGCTTTGGAACTTGATATCGATCAAAGGCTTTATAAGTTTCTTTCAGAGATGTCGCCAGTCATGGATGAATTTTGGGATTATATCAGGGCCCAATCCATTCAAAAAGATATCCTGTTTCGCTGGCACCGTCGACGCTTACAGCTCCTCATGGAAACTGAAATCGTAGCCGAGCGTGAACGACTATTTAAAGAGTATGTCACAGCTCTTTTGTTCGAGCGGGTCTATAGCCAAGCCTTGGCTAGGCGCAAGATTTTCTTTGATGTTCGCGATAAGGCTTGGGAAGACGCTGAAAAATTTCATCGCGTTCACCAAGAGATGTTTCTGGAGCGCCTGCATCGGGATCGGGTGTTTATTCGTCAAGAAGTGCAAAACCCATACGTTCCTGAGCTGCGCAAACCAAACGAAAAAAAAGTTCTCCACCTTGAAAATGAAGACCTATACGACGATCGAAGGACTGAGCAACGGATTATCGAGTCCTTTCAAATAGCCAGAAAGCAAAGCGCAACAATATTTGACCAATCTCTGTTCCGTGGCCTTAGCCTCGCTAACGACCAACTGATGCAAACACAAAGTGTACGAGAGATTCGGCTTGTCCTGCGATCAATGGAGGCGCGCTGGGCTTCCCTGTACAAACAAAACCAAGTCTTGGAACACATCCTCCTCTCTGAGATGCGGAATCAATCCGATATTATGAAAAAGATCAATGGCGATCGATCTTCGGATGCTCAGATGATACCGCGATCACAACAATACGACGGGCCATATAAAGAGCAAATTTACAGCGAATCAGTGCAAAGCCAGCTATTGACATCACTTCAAAAGCCAGATCTAGCTGTGAAAGAGGAAAGTCGCCACTTGGTAATCAACACCTACGATCGCTACCAAAATTTGGAAGTTACTCGCGATGTGCAGGCCAGGAGCCAATTTACTAGCGTGTCTCAGCCTAACCCTCAGGATGCAGCAGCCTCTGCGATGATAGCTCCGCAAGATCAAGAACTTGATTCGTATCATCACCTCCAGCAGCAGGCTGCCTACCCTCGTAAGCTTGCAGAGGCCTTGCAAGGCGAGCATAGTTTCGATGTACCACGACGCTCCGTGGAGCAAACTCAAGAAATTGATTGGGCAAACCACGATCACAACCAGAGCAAAGAACGCTTGAGTGAGCAATCGCAGCTGAGTATCGATCAACAGCGGCTCGAAAACCATCAACGGACGATGAACCACCTGCTTGCGGGCCACGATTATGCGCGGCACTTCCTAGCAGATGTTGCTGCGTCGAGACCTGAGAACCAAATTTCGGAAGACGATAGCGACCAGGTGCAAGCTGTTTCTAAAATCAAGGGTTCCGCTGCCATTGATGACGACTGAGCATAGCTAATTTATAATTGCCAGTGATGGCTGTAAATGTTAAGAGGCTGTCTGAAAAGACTAAGACCAAGGCTTGGTGATGATCTAAAACCGGAGTTCATTCGGCTAGATGAAAAAATTTTTTGCCGATACAAAGCACCAAAAACTGCCCGTAGTCGCAGGCTTCAAACTTACGATATCATTCATTTATACTTCAAACTCAAAACGCCCCAACGTTGATTGAGGCTAACAATATACAAAAAGTGTCAAACAGGAGAACTTGATGAAAGTAGAGGCAGGTAAGAGCCATATCCACGGAACAGGATTATTTAGCCGGGAAGCGATCAAAAAGGGCGAGCTTATCGGCCAGTTCGAGGGACGAGCAACCAAAGAAAACGACATCCACGTCCTCTGGTATGAGGAAAAAGGCAATTGGCGCGCACTTTCCGTCACCAACGTCCTAAAGTATGCCAATCACAGTAAGAAGCCCAATGTCGAAGTTCTGGGCCGGGAGATGTACGCCATCCGCAAGATCAAAAAAGGCGAAGAGATTACATTTGACTACGGTGACGAGTGGCAATAAAAGTCGTTTAGAAGCTGGGCTCAGCTCAGCTGACTAGCTTCATTTGCCCCTTCCCACAGACTAAAATCACTTCTTGGACCTTATTAATCTCTTGACGTACTCTTTCGAGACTAGCAAAGATCTCGTGAGGCTTGCCGTTGCTTTGGTCTTCAATGAGCTTTGCGCAGGCTCGATCCAAATCACTTGCATCAAGAGACGCCACGAGAGTCTTAAAGCTGCCACAAGCGATTCCAAGTTGCGGCCAGTCCAAGCGATTGGCTGCGTCTAACATAAACTGGTAGTGCTCCTCTAACTGCTGACTAGCATGTGTTAGGAACGACTCCAGATCAGCATCGCTTTTCTGTTTGAGAGACTGAACCACCCCTTTGAAAAAGCCTGTTCGCGAAAGAGAGTCTAGTTGCCCTCCAAACTTCTCTGTGGTGGTTTTATTTCTGGCATATGGAATACCATGAGCCTTCAGTTTTCTATAGAGCGTAGTTCTACCGATTCCTAACCTCTGGGCGACACGACTAAGATTATGCTTTTCTTGCTCGATTGCTACCTTGATTGCAGCCTTCTCGATCTCTACCAGAGTCTGAGACTTCGTCTCTTGAATTTCTAAAGGGGTTTGTGGAACAGTGGAAGTTTCTACTTGCACTAGCAGGTGAGGCGGGATTTTACTGAGGCTTGATTTTCCTGGTTTATTTAGGATGATGAGTTTTTTGATAAGGCTGCACAGCTCTCGAATATTTCCAGGCCAACTGTAGGAGATCATTTGCTCTAAAACATCGTCTGACAGAGATATCAGAGGTTTTTTTAGTTCAGAGCAATATTGAGCCACCATCTTCCTTGCGATCTTAGGAATATCGACTTTCCTTTCGGAAAGGCTAGGCACTCTTAGCTCAAATTCTGCAAGACGGTAGTATAGGTCGTGGCGGAAATTGCCTTTAACAACTTCTTGCCTTAGATCTTTGTGACTGGCACACACAATCCGAACATCCACCTGCCGCACTTGATTCGATCCTAAAGGCTCGATCGTTCCCTCTTGGATCACACGGAGTAGCTTCACTTGAGTCGAGATTGGTAGCTCAGCCACCTCATCTAAAAAAATTGTGCCGCCGCTTGCTGCTTCAAATTTACCAATCCGATCCTGACTCGCTCCAGTGAACGAGCCTTTGATGTGGCCGAACAACTCTGATTCAGCGAGTCCTTCAGGAATAGCAGGGCAATTGACCGTAATATAAGGCCCCTCCGCAACTCGGCTTTGATTGTGAATCGTTCGTGCTAGCAACTCTTTACCGGTGCCACTCTCCCCCTTCAGGATAATGCTTGCATCCGTCTTGGCAATCACGATCAGTTGCTCCAGCAAGGCTGCCATCTTAGGCTCGTCCGTAGCAATATCAGAAAAATGGTAGCCCGGATCACGACTCAAGACTTCTTTGATGGCAGCGAGAATCTTGGCAGGACTAAGGGGTTTAAGAATGTAGCTTTCAGCCCCTAAGGCAAAGGCACTCTGTACGGTATCCTTGTCCCCATCCCCCGTTACAACAAGGACTTTGATATGGGAGTGTAGTTTTTTTAGTTTTTCAAGAACCCGCAAGCCATTCATGTCGGGAAGGTGGATATCGAGCAAGACGATATCTGTGTCCCTCGATACCGTCGCCAGGCAGTCCTTACCGCTACGGCTTAATTACACCAGATACTGCTGCTTCTTAAGAATCTCCTGCAGGAGATCTTGAATAATTGAGTTATCTTCGCAAACCATTATTCGCGTCACTGCTGCTCCTCCTGCCACCCCTTTCGGCCTCTGATGCAAAAGATCTTAGTTGTTTCAAATCGGAACAAACTGTCTAAAACAGCTTGTTCCGATTTGAAACAGCCTCAATGAGCACTCAAGTCTTTTCAAGAAATTAAAAATGGTCTGCATCTTGCCTATCTAGAAGAGAGGAGGTGACGCCATGAAACGTTTAGTTAACCTGAGCATTTGGATACTACTCGCGGCTTGCGGGACCGACGAACCCACAGCCGTTACAGATCAGCGAATAGAGAAACTAATGTCACCTACTCCCGGCGATACCGATGAATCCGGAGGTACAGGCAGTTCAGGCAATAGAGAACCGGATGCTATCGTCGTAGTAGAGGAGGGCTCGGTCATCACCACAAACGACGATTCGAATGTCCAAATAGAGGCTTCGCGAGACCGTCGAAATCAAGACGACCAAGAATTAACTCTAAACGATCAGGAAGTCGAAAGAGACACTTCTGACTGGTCCGACAGCCAAGAAGAAGAGGAGCTTGGAGAAGAATTTCAATCTAGCCCCAACAACTCTCCCGACCAAAATATGAGTAGCGAGAAAGTCCATGCTGAATCTGATCCTACAGGTACGAGCGAAGATAGGAGCAGTGAGCAGGAACAAGAATCAAACGTTGCTGAAAACACTGAAAACTTCGAAGAAGTGAACCCCAATGAAGAGCAGACTGAAAATTCCGATACAGGCAGCTCCAACACAGAGCAGGACTACGGATCGGAGAAAGAACCAATAAGTGCTAAAAATCTTGAAGACTACTATGAAGACCTGACACCAGAGCAACAAGAAGACTTGGAAAAAATCGAGCGAGAGATAGAATCAAGAGGTGCGTGGGATTTACGCTACGTTGCTCTATCAGGACTCAAAGCCAAGGTCGCATTGATCAAGTTCCTTCTAAAGGGATGGTTCAAAGGTGAACTAAAAGAACTTATTCGATCAGGTAACATTGAACTTAGAGTCATTTACAAAGACCCCGCAAGCACTCGACTAGTCTCCGAGATTGTAGAGCTAAGTGCAACAGGCTACGGCTTTAAGTTCAAGGCACGTCGATCGGGTTTGTATGTTTTTACAGCAAACTACTAGGGACAAGAATGCCGCGCGAGAACATCGTTGGCCTTGCTGCCTACCGGTGTCCCCAGGCAGCCAAGATTTTGGCCAGGCACGCTATTTCCGCCACCGAAGGCACCCCCGGGCTGTCGCTTAAGGGTAGTAGCGATTAACAGACTTACTAGCAAAAAGTCGGAGAGAATGTCGCTGCTTGTGAAAAGGCCAGGCTAACCACACACGGAAATGCCATATTTATTAATTTCTCAATAATATCAGGGGAGTTCAAGCGACTGCAGCCCGCCGTGGGTGCATCGCTTGGATTTCCCTTTGCTATTTACCAGCAGAATCCGCTATATACCCCGTTTAAGTCGCAATCACAGCCGTATGATCCCCAAAGGAGAGGAGACCATATTGGACAATAAGGAAGCCATGCTGCTCGACCTTAAGGGCGCTATCGAAACTTGGTTGAATGGGAAGAAGTCCCGTAGCCTATCGATGCTAGCCCATCGAACAAATAAGGCTTACTCAACCATCCGGTATATCGCTCAAGGCGAACGACTACCCAATGAGTCGACCATATTTTCCATCACAGATATCATCATGCCGACTCAGGAGCGGGTGGCATTTTTCAAGAGCTATTTCCCAAAAATCGGCGAGCTGATGGAATCAGCTTATAGCCACGAGGTTCGAAACGAGCCTCATCACGAGATGCTTAGGCGCTACCTCAATAAAGAGCCACACAATCGAATCTTCAACATTGCAGCGACGAGTCACGGGACCAATCGCACGGACATTCGCGTTCTATTGGGTGATGTAGGCATCCAAGCACTGCAAGAAATGATCGATGAAGGTTTTCTTGTGGAAGACGACCGCGGCTCGATCCATTACTCAAGCGACTCTTGGGCCCTAACCGATGTCGACGACATCTTATCTCAGGTAAAAATGTCTATCAGCCATTTTGACAAGAGTTTGATTGGAACTGATGCTGCATCCCTTGTAAATATGACAGCTTCAGTAAGTCAGGACCAGCTTTCCCGAGTGAAGAAACTGATCCAAGACTTTGCCAGAGAATTATCAAGCCTAAAGAATGACGATGATGCAAAGGGTAATGTGGCGTTTTTCTGCAACCTCATCTATAGTATCTACGATCAAAACCAGTGGCGTCAGTCACAAGGAGACCTACATTGAAAACCATACGTACAATCGCTATGAGCTTGCTGATTGCCAGTTCAGGTTTTGGCAACGGTAGCGACACTGTTATGTCAGCTCGGATGATTTCCTTGATACTAGGAGAGAACCCACCCAAAAATGACAACCGAGATTCAGAGCCAAGACTGGACGAAGAAACGCTGCTACAAATCGCAGAGAGTTTCGAAGAAAACCGAACGGTACTAAGCGTCCCTCTTGCGGATTACTATGTTCTAATGAACCACGGATCGAAATTTATTGATCAAATCAGCAATGCATTAAATCGCAATGTCGATGCCATATGGTTTGATCGTAATTCCATGCTCATCTTCATCGAAGTTGGAACCTGTACTTTGGCTCTTCAGCCGATCGACCCATAATAAAAAAGGCGAACAAACTGTTCGCCTTTGTTCGCTTCGCCGTTCGTTGTACCCAACTACTTGGCGGCCGGCTTATTTACAACCGCCAAACAGATATCCACGCTCGACAGGACATCATCCAAGCGAATCGGTTTGAGCAGCGAAACCTTGATCGAATCCCTGATGGAGTTTAGCTTGTCATCCCAGGCAGGATAACCCGTAACGGTGATCATCAAGATGGAGTCATCAAAACGACTTATCTCTTTAACAAGCTCGACTCCATCCATCTCTGGCATGACAATATCAGTGACAACAACGTCCGGCCGTTGTTTTTTCACACTTTCGAGTGCTTCCCTGCCGCTCATTGCGATATCGACATCGATTCCTGCCTGCTCCAGACAGGGTTTAACAAACTCGATGAAATCCACTTCATCGTCGACTAGTAAAACTCTTGCCAATGTTCTTCCTCCTGATGACCAAAGTGTGTAAGCAGAACCTTATCTAATAGTATACTTAGACTATGCCATATAGGAAGATATTTCTTCAAGCAACCTGAACTTATCTGGCAACATCTCCTACGGTTATGGATGACAGGATTCAAAAATAACCCGAATAGAGAAGCAATATCCAGAGGTCCTGAGCAGCTAATTGCATCCCGATTATGGCTCAAGCCCTTTAGACTTTGTCCTGGCGTGTCCCTTGTTGAATCTAATGATTATCGCTCAAGCTCCGACAACAAAGGGTACTATCGAGAGGAATATTCCTTGAAAGTAACGACGACCGCATTCTGGATTATCGCGACAAACGGCTTTTGGCTAGGGTGCAAATCCAGCTCAAAACAAGCAAGCCCCGACCCTGAACTCAATAGTCAGCAGCGTTTGGTTTATGCACCAAAGAAAGCCCCTCTATGGCCAAGCTGTGAGGACGCTCAGGCAGATCAATTACACTTCCCTTGCCCTGATGATCGTAGCTTCTTATGTCGTTACCGGGATGATAAGGCAGTTTGCTGGGTGATTCATAATCCAGCCCGACAAGAGTTTTGCACTGCCGAGAGAGGTCGGGGCTTCGGCACTGCACTACCCTGCTCTGGGGAGCAGGGGGGTTTTTGCGCTTGGAACGATCGCAACTATCAGAAAGCCTGCACCCCGATCTACCATGCATCAGAGCACATCTATTGCTTTACAAATGGTGGTAAGGGCTATGACACCAATAAAAGCTGCCAAGGTTCGCCAGAACTTCCTTGCCGTCAATGGGCATTAAAGCAAGATGTAACCTGCCTTGCTACCACTGCAGCAAATGACTTACCATACTGCATTGAGCGGAAGGGCTTTGGCCAAGGGAATCCATTTCCTTGCAACCGGAGCCATGGTCTACTATGCGCTCTTAGGGAACGAAGCAAACCCCGCGATTGGTGTGTTATCAGGAATCAGTGAGCGACCCCAAAACTTGTTTTGTTCCCTAGTGATTTGATGATCTCTGTTTTCCAAATGGCTGAGGTGGTTCCTTCACGGGCCAGCTTTAGGGAAAGCTGAGCATAGGCCTTAGCTGACTCCTCAAGCTTGGAAAGATGAAGCTGCTTAAATACCTTAAAGGCATTAACTCGCGTTTCGCCCAGGGTTGAAGCGATTTCCACGTCGTTGATTGCTAGCATTGTAGCTTGAGCTAAGCCTACCAGCTTCAATTGAGCCGGAGCACAGCTTTGGGTGATACCGATGCGGCACACTGCTTCGTAGTGAGTTTTTTCCTTCAGAAAAAGATCATAGTATGCCTTCACGGAGGCTTCGGGGTCTTTGATAAAAGCGTTGGCCTGATTATTTTCAATAGGCTTGGTAAATATTTGAGCCAACTTGAACTTCATCATCCCTAAGGCCTCCCTAGCGCTCACTGATTTAGGCGCGGCTGCTAGAAGCTTGGGCTCAAGTGCTTGCATTGCTTTCACATCATTTCGTGATGAAGCGTACTTAGCGAGAAAGCCAAAGGCCTTGCCCGCCGCTTCGCTATCATGTTTAGCAAGTTGCAGAATACGATTAGCACCAAACACAGCATCCTTAGGCTGACCAAACTTTTCTTCGGTTTCTAAATATTTGATCGCTGCGTCGAGCTGCCAAGCCGGTGGCACCCCAGCGGCTAGACTTTGTTCTTTATAAAGACGAGTCGCCCAACCATATAGCTTGCGGCTCATGTACAGTTCAGCGAGATTGCGGCGAATCTGAGGGATGTCTTGCTCATTAGGGTATTCCCTTAGGTATTTTCCGTAGAAAAAAAATGCATACTCCATTGTTTTCTTATTGAGCGCAGCCCACTTTCCTCCTTCGAGCATGACAAACTTTCTCTTAGGGTAAGATGGGTATTTATCCACCAAAGTTTTAAAAGAGCTGAGGGCAGGAGCCAATTTACCAAGGTTTTTATAGGCCAAACCTAGAGCATGGTAGGCCTGAGGGACCCTTGGATCGCTTTTAAACAAGCGAACAAAGTCGGTTAGATATTTAGTTGATCGATTGTACTTTTTCTGAGATAGATCGATCTGGCCCTGATTGAACAAAGCACTAGCAAATGGCTGTTGGAAGTTCACTCCCTTGCCACCATTGGTCATAGGAACCTTGCGTTTCATACTCAGAAACGTCAGCTCGATCAAGTTCACCCAACGTTTGCTTTGAAAATAGTCATTGAAAAGCATACCTGCCGCTTCTGAGGTATGGCGATTTTTCTCCACATCTTTTTGAAGATACTTCCACCAAAGGTTCTCCGCAGACTTCACTTGCCCTACAGACCGATGCAATAGACCAATGTGAGCCAAGGCTGTCCAAGGCTTTTGCTTATTGCTCTTTAAGATTTGTTCAAACAGACTGAGAAGTTTCAATCGGGCCTTGCGATCACCAGGAGCAACTCCCTGCCAAGGAGGATCTTCGGGCCATTTAGCGATCTGACTTTGTGCTTCGATCGCAAGGAGATAGTTTTTATTAGGAGAATCTTTAGCAAGATCTAAATAAGCAGCAACAGCCTTGTCAAACATGTTGCTCCGTCTGTAGACTAAGGCTAGCCTCTGCCTGAACGGATACGACTCTCTTCTAGAGCTAAGAAACTTAAGGAAGAACTTGGTTTCTTCAATTGCCGATTCTGCAAATTGCACATTGCTTGCAGCCTGGGCTAGAAGCTTGCCAATAATATCTTTATAGTCTTTCATGACTTCTTCAAAGAAGGCCTTGCGCTCTCCTTTTTTGGCCTTACTATGACGTTTCCAGATGGAACGGAAGGCCATTCGCATCTGCTGACTGTCGCGAGTTTTTTGATAAAGGGTTTTTTCTATCTGCCAGATTCGTCGATCGAGTAGTACACCACGGGAATCTTTTTGATAAGCGTCAGACATGTCGCGATAAATTGCTAAACCCTGTTTGTACTGCCCTGAACGAATCGCTTTCACCGCCTGAGATTCTCGAAAAACATCAACCGGAATCACACCCTTGAAAGAGTCATAATCAAAGGGCGGCTTGCCATCTAAGCCACCATTCAAAGCAGACCAGATAAAAAATGCCGTATTCGTTACCAAAATTTGAATGCCTTTGGGCGCTCCTTTTGAAACGTTCACCACGTAGCTGAGAGACTTTTGATATTTCTGATTCGGTGGGTTCACGGCATCGCCATCGTTGTTCAACCCAGCCTCAGACATAGCAACTGTCAGGCGATGAGCAATGCGCCCGTAGACTGAAGAACTTGGTGCCCGTTTGAGGTAATCTAGCCCTTGAGAGGCGGTAGCCTTCACTAGAATAAGGGAATAGCCAACCATGAGGTCAATATTGCCAATCACAGCCTTATTGTTGGCTAAGCTCTTTTTAAGATCGATCAACTGGGTAACCGCTGTACCCCGACCCTCGCTACGACCGTACTGTGCAATCAATTGATAGTACCGGGCGATATCTTTTTTGCCATCTGATTTTGACTTTGCCCGATAACGTTCTGCGTAATCTGCCAGCCAATCTCGGGCTTGGATACGACGTTCCTCGGCACGTGAAAGGTGGCCGTTCACTCCGTAGAAATGAACAACAGCTGCTGCATCCTGATAGGCAGAAAGCAGCTTCTTAGCGCTGGGGTTTTTATCAGCTACGAGGGAGTCCAGATTGGAAAGCAGGCTTTTATAGGCTCGATTCGCTTTTTTTTGACTTGTTATCTTGTCTAGGTCCACCTCAAGCGCAGATATCTCCAGAAGCTTCACGATGTCAACGCGAAACTGGTGCTGGAGTATGGGGTCGAAGGACGCGGGCGCACCTTGGCCAAGGAGAGCTGCACTCTTCACCAGGGCATAGAAAAGGATGACCAGTCTAACCATATTAAATCTTTGCTAGTATGATTCCTCTACACGGTTCTGCTCGGAGTTTTCTATAATTGCTTTAGTTTTTTGTTTGACAATTCTGTAGCGCCTTAAGGATTTCAACTATATAGACGTAAAGCTTCTATATTATTTGCCTTGTCCTCCAGAGCCTCAAATCCCCGTTGCTCTCAAGTCACTGAACACCTGGTCGTCAGCATTTTCACAGCACTTTTAGCAGTTCCCTGCCCAAAGACTTTACACTTCTGACTAGTACTCTGATCAAGGAGTCCTGCGAACTCTTTTGCAAACCTAATTAAAACCACTAATTAAATCACCTAATTCATATGGATAGTTTTTTGCTTACTCATCCATCTGCCCATGATTCGGGCTGAGCTAATAAGCATTTGTGAGAGGTAGAGTTAATGAAGTTACTTTTATGTATGGCTATCCCCATAATCTTAGGGGCTTGTGAAAACAAGACATCTAAGAAAGTTGATGAATCCCAAAAAGAGTGTAGTGAGTCTGCTCTTTATTCTTCCGCACGAGAGCACCAGTTTATTTATCCAGACCACAGGCAAGAATATTCACCTGGAACAGTCGTATACCAGCCAAAGACAGGCCGCGTCTATCGGTGCAAGCGCTACCCTTACAGCCAATACTGTCAGCAATGGTCGCCATCGGACAGGCGTTTTGAGCCTGGAACCGGAAGCAACTGGACAGCTGTTTGGGATCTACTCTAAGTTCACGCACTCTAAACATGTTCTGATGATTAATTAATTTGAGACGGACGCAAATGAAGACACTATTTAATACACTCTGCATTCTAATATTCTTATCTTACCCAATTCTTGCCTTAGCTCATGGTTACATGAGTGAGCCTAAGTCACGCTCACTTTTGTGCAAAGAAGGAAGTAATCAAAATTGTGGTGCTGTGCAATACGAACCGCAAAGTGTGGAAGGACCAGATGGTTTTCCCGAAGCCGGTGCAGCCGATGGACAAATTGCGGCTGCTGCGAGCGCTTCTTGGTCTCCGCTTAACGAACAGTCCCCTGGTCGATGGAATAAGGTTGCCATCAAATCGGGAACCAATACGTTCTCGTGGCATTTCACAGCACCTCATGTGACCAAGGATTGGAGGTACTTTTTAACAAAGCCTGACTGGAATCCATCTGAACCTTTATCACGACAGGCGTTTGATCTTGAGCCGTTCTGTGTAGTCGACGGTGCAATGGCAAAACCTCCTGCGGATATATCTCATGACTGTCAGCTACCTGAGAGAAGCGGCTATCATGTTATCCTAGCCCTTTGGGATGTGGGTGATACTGCTGCAACCTTCTACCAAGTCATAGATGTGGATTTTAATGGCTCGAATGGCGGTGGTGATGGAACACCAGGCGACTCAAATTCGCCGGATACAGATAACGGCAATCCCAGTTTTCCAACTGGAGATGATTGCGACGATGAAGCTAGCCAGTTAAGCCAGACAACTTCTAAGCTTCTCTGTAATGCCAAGCCATTTTCAGGGGCTGACGCTGAATGGTGCAATGAAAATTGCAACCAGGTTCCGAGTTTTTGCCCAAAAGATCTTTGTGAATGTCAGTAATCGTTGTGTCTCAGTAGATGAAGCTCTGTTTTTTAGGGAGCTTCATTTGCAAAGGTCATCGTATATTCACTGGTAGCATCAATGTTGCTTAGACGTGACCCAGGGATCTCTAGCCAGGTAACCCCATCACTTGAATATTCCATGTGAACAGCGTCACAACTGAAATTTAGATCATTGGAACAACGAAACACAACACCATCGACAAGCAAGCCCTGACTCCCAAAGTCGACTCCGATCCAAACTGATCGGAGGCTGTCGAAAGGAGGCTGACCATCAAAGTCAGAGTCCTGAACATACCAACCACTGTCATCCAGTATATTATCGAAAGCTTGCCAAGGTGGTTTTTCCAGATCATCGCCGTAGGACGCAGATAGCTGACCTTCCATTCCAGCAATAAGTCCTTCCGTATTCGATATCATCGAATTTTCTCGAACCACACCATCCACAATAAAACGAATTTCATACACTGAAGATGTTCGTACTCCGCTTATGGAGTCCACAAAGAATCGGTAGTGTCGCCAGATGATGGGAGTTTGCTGTTTGATGAGTTCAACATCACCATTAGCGATACGTATGGTCATCCCATTGAGAGCCTGAATTAATTGATCCAGAGTCCCCTGACTGGCTAAGATCCGTCGTGATGCTAAGTCGTCGGGATCGGGTGTTAATTCTAAGTTAGCATTCTGAGTTGCACTGGGCTCAATCGACCATTCGAGACCTTCCAGGAAGCCTGGCTCAGCATCGGCCTGAAGATTCAAGGTCACTTTTAACTCAGCTTCCGAATTGACACCAGCGTCGACGGTTCTGATCATGTTGGAACTGAGGTAACTTCCGGTAATCGGCACCGGGACGCTAGCTGTTACATCCTGATCGATGTCGGCCTGATCGAGGCTGCCATTCCCTAGGGATTGACTTTCACTCTCTTTATTCTCGGTACCGATACCGGGTAAAAAAGAACTTTCCTGGCAGCCTAAAATCAGGAACAAGCCAAAAATTGCGTGTAGTCTTGGATGCATCTACTTCTCCAAGTAAAAGTAGTCTCAACGATATAAATAGTGGCTACTATGCTCTTCGGACTAACCCACCCTTCAGTCTAGAGAATCTCATTTCTATTTTTATATTAAAGGCTTAAAGCCACAATTAATCCAAGAGAATCACCCCGACGACGATCTCACAACCAGCAGGCGTCCGAATGATTTCCCACCTTTAGCAAACAGATATTCGATCGTTGTCCGTAGGGGCTCGCCAATACTGCGGCTTAAGAGCTTGATGGAGCGCATCATAGCCCCGAGAACTGAGAAACTAAACGATGATAGTACAACAATCAGCGCGATTGATCTCACCATGGCTTGACCTCTGTAGAATACATTTCGAGTTTTGAGCCATGATAGAGAGGAGTTGCTGAAAAGTAAATGGAGTATCAAAGGTATGAAGGAAAAACCAAAGGCAAGTCGATCTGCATCACCGACTAGACCTCACAAATTTAGGCTGAACCTTTATCGATTTGAGAAGGTGACTCTTGAGGATTGAGTTCAGCGGTATTGAACAAACGCCTAATGCTATAATTGATGTATTCGATCTGCTTAGAATTAAGACCCGTTAATTTTAGACCATGTTTAAACCTTGTGCCCGAAGGTCTTGCCCAACATACTTCTAGATTGACTTTAGATAGGGATTGCTGATCCAAAAGCTGCGATAGCCGATTGTCCACGTTTGTGAGTCGCGCTAAGAAATTAACCCCGCGGCCCAGAAAGTTGTCGCCGATCACGCCAAAGCCAGATTCTGAAAAGTCGACTACCTCGAATCTGCCAACTTCTGATTCGATGAAGATGTCACCTGGATTCGATAGTCGATATCTTAGTTCTCGGGTCGAGTAGCCCACAAAGCTCCAGTAGATCTTCTCCGCTTCGATGATCGGTTCATTGTTGTTAAAATACAGATTGTATTCATAGGCCTCTTGTAGGTTTCGAAAGTGTTTCATCTTCACTAGAATTTTATTAAGAGCCTCTTCTTTGTATTCGTATTGATTCAGAAGATTCTTAGTCGTCGTACTGATCATGATCTTAAATGGGTTGCATGCGCTTTCAAGGCGACTTGCAAAGTTCACCGCATTGCCTATCATCGTGTAGTCGATCTTATGCTGATCGCCAAGATTACCAATAAAAACCTTATCAGTATTGATTCCTATGCGAAACGGGAAAACCGCCTTCCCTCGCCGTGAACGATCTAATATTTTTTGAACGGACTGACGCTGAATATCGGAAGCCGCTCTGAATGCCATACTCGCATGATCAGACTGATCCCTACCATTCAGGGCATAACCGAAGAAGCAGAGGATACCGTCGCCTAATGATCGATCGATAGTGCCACCATATTTTCGGATAACCTCTTTGATATCGTTCAAGTGATCTTTTAGTTCCGCAAAAGCTTCCTTTGGCTTGAGCAGGCTCGATGAGTGAGAAAATCCGACAATGTCTAGAAACATGATCGTGACTGTTTTTTCTGTTCCTTCAAGATTAAGGTGATCAGGGTGATCTAGAAGTTCGTTGAGAACTGTTTTAGGAACCTGCCCTGCAAGCACCTCTTTGAGAAGGCGGCGATCTTCGCGAGCCTTACTCATGCGTTCTGCTAGCGCAAAAGAAAACGAGATCAGGGAGCCGCACAAAAGGCTTCGATAAACATGATTTATATTCCAGGGACCCATAAAAATCCCTGCCGTATGGGTCACTGCCACTCCTGATGCCACGATCACAAATAGCCACCCCATTAGGAAGTAAGCTGGTTTCTGTTGCTTAAGGATAGCAGGAATAAAAGCAAACCCAGAGATCGAACTAAAAATCATGATGCCCACCCCAAACTCAGCAGAGTTAAAGGCATCAAGGAAGATTGTTGCTAGCGCAGTGGCAACTTGAACGAGGACCACTCCCCAACATAGTAAGAATCCTTTCACGGAATTGCGCCTCAAGCTTAAGAACTCAGATAGAAATAGAAATAGAAATAGATAGAATACGGGCGCTAACGTTGAAACCATATGCTCCTGAAGCCACATACTTTCTGACCAAAGATATTTGAATCCCCATCCCTCCAAGGCAACTTGTAAGAAGATAGTGGAAATGATAAACCCGATAAAATATAAGTTATTGCGATCGCGACTGATCAGATACACAAAAAAGTTATAGATAGCTAAGAGCCCTTGCATACCAAAAAAAGCGCCGAATACAAGATTCTGGAGCAGCAGGCGATCGTAGAATTCATCTCGATCCAATAGAAAAACCCCGTAATTATGAGCCCCAGCAGTGGTCACTTGAAAGTACAGGGTTTGCTCTTCTAGTCCCTTAAGCTCAAACGGAAAGCCTATAAGGTGACTGGCGAGCGGCCGATTTGCAAATGGTAGGGTGTCTCCAGACAGCATACTATGAATCACTTGTCCCCGGCTTGTCTGGTTAAACGAAACACGGTCTAGATTCGATCGATCGAAGTAGAGCACCATTTCCAATGGCTCAGCGTTTAGATTCTTAACGTCAACGGCGACCCAGCTAGCTTCAGGATTCAGGCCCCGCTGGATACGATTGGATGGTAGTGGGCTCCACTCGTTGGGCTGGCTGAGCATCACATCTCGGATAGAGAATTCAGGCAGATTTTCAACCATAAGCCGATATTCGCTTAGTTCATAAGAAGGCTCAGTGCTTCCCTTTACCAAGCTTGGTGCGATGAGAAAGATTAAGATGAATAACCAATGTCTCAATGATCGTCCTTGTTTGAGGCCACCTCCCGTGGCAAACTGAAAATCGTTTTCAGTTTGAGCTATGGAATGGGACCACCCCAGTTCAGCCTTTAGCTCGCGATATCGGATTCGGCCAATTGGCGAAAAAACTGAATCTTGGCACGACCCTTACTAAAACATCAGAGATTTATTAGCTTTTTTACTTGGATTCCTACCACCTGGCAGAATTTAAACCAGATTTCGCTGCTCCAAGGTATCGCAATCATTTAAGATTCGCCCCGCCTCTGCGGTGCCCTAAGATTCGCCTGACTCCGGCCGAACTCATGAGTAAGTTCTCTAGGCACAAAGGGGTAAATCATGTCTATTCGTGAATACACATTCGATGATGTCAAAGATGAGGCACAACTTGCATTCGACCGCTGGGAGATCGCCCTTGCTAAGCTTCGCAGTGGCTTCAACCAAAGAAGCTGTGAGGAAATGTATCGATCTACTCACGAATTGAAACATTTATGTAAGGTTTATAACCTCGGGCTCCCTAGCGACCTCCTCCAGAGTCTCGCCACAACTGTTGGCAGCATTCAAGATCGGAGGATTAAAGTAAGCGAAAAGCTACTTGATGCGCTCTCACGGCTTCATGATGATCTTAAAAATTGGATCTTGCTGGGTCAAATTCCCAAAGACGAGGAGCTGGACGAAGCTCTCAAAGGCCTTCACGGAGCCTGTATCCTTCGGGGTTTGACAAAAAGATTTCCCAAAGAGGAGTCCGATAACCCTTGGTATCGATCTGATCAAATCCTGGAAGAGTTGTTGGCAGCTGAGAAGGTTTCCGAGCAGCAGATTCAGATGGCGCTTCGGCTCCAGCGTCGGACCTTGATCGACATTTTGAAAGATCAGGGCCACATCAGCGACGACGATATCACAGGAACCTACGACCGCGCCGCTGGCTGACTCATTTTATGAAATAGGGCGGCTATGAAGCCTGCTTCAATTTTTCGGTAAACTGGCAAATGAGGCTACACAGTAGATCCTCATGGCCCACTGAAATCTCGTGCCCCACGCCACGGATCACCTGGATATTCGAATGAGGAATCAAACGGTGTAGGTGCTGACTGTTGCCCCGCGGTACAAATTGATCTTGATTGCCATAAAGGATTAAGGTGGGAATCAAGCGCCCGTCCAAGCGACCTCGAATCCGGAATCGGAGCGATGCTAGTAGCTGCTTAGCAATGGTTTCGATAGGAAAACCTTCGTCTTCCATGATCGCTCCCCACTGCTCTCCAATTTCATGGCCTATACGCCCATCGATTTTGGAAGTGGTGACATATCGTTTTACATCTTCGTGGATCTTTCCTTGAGCCGCAGCTAATGCTATTTTTGCGACGGAAATGGGATTAACACGAAAATGAATATAGTCGGCCGAAGATGAATTGGCAACGATCAAAGTTCGGCAGCGATCAGGAACCTCAGCTGCCAAAGCCATAGCCACCATCCCACCTAACGAAAGGCCGAACACATGAGCTGATTCGATACCTGCGTGATCAAGTACTGTAGCGACATCCACCGCCAAGTCTTCTATGGTGCTATTCCAGTGTAGCGGCGCTGTACTTCTTCCCAAACCACGATGATCTAGGGTAATCACCTTAAAATGCTGACTCATCATCTTATCAAAGCCAAGCCAGTATCGACTGGACCGCCCCAATCCACGCAGCATGAGTAACGGTTCCCCACGCCCCTCCACTTGGTAAAAAATATTTCCGCCGCTGACATCAACGGTTGGCACAACAACCTCCTCATTCGATTCAGTTTGAAACCTCTAAACTTAGATTAGCTCCATGGGCTGGGCGGTTCCCAAGGGCTCTAACTGGCCAATGATCGATGCATCCAAGTAGCCAGCTGCTCGCAGATCCACAAGACACTGATCGGCAGTTTCGGCTGGAATCGCAGCCAGAAGCCCGCCTGAAGTTTGGGGATCCACCAAGATCTTAGCTTTCGGATCTTGATCTCGATAGCTTAGCGAATCCAGAAAAGCTCGATTCTGGGCAAAAAGTGAACTAACGATACCACGTTCGCTCACCTCCAGCGCACCTGCCAATACAGGAATCGCATCGCGAAAAAGTTTCGCACCCAGGTTTTCGCTGATTAGCATTTCTTGGAGATGTCCAATCAGGCCAAAGCCGGTTACATCAGTACAGGCAGAAGCACGATGTTTTACAAAACAAGCCGCCGCTGCACCGTTATCCATTATCATAGAGGAAATCCCATGATCGATCCATACTCCCCGAGCCTTGATTCGCATCGCAGCCGCAAGTAGGACTCCTGTTCCCAACGCCTTCGTCAGAATAAGTTTGTGTCCTGCCTTCACGCTTGTTTTTGCCAATGCACCAGAAGGTGGCATCAGACCGTTGACAGTAAGGCTTAAGCTGAGGTGCTGCCCCTCTGAGGTATGCCCTCCAAGAAGGGCAGTCTTGCTAGACTCAAGGCTTGTCATCATCCCCTCTAGAGTTTGATAGATGTCTTCTTCCATAATCCTCTGGTCAGCATACGGCACGATAATATTGGCCAAGGCAGAGTGAGGCTTGCCCCCCATTGCATAGATATCGCTCAAACAGTGGTTAGCCGCAATGCGACCAAAGATATAGGGGTCGCTCACAAATGCTGTTAGGTGGTCGACTGTTTGCAAGAGACGAGTGTCGGATGGTATATCTAAGATAGCAGCATCGTCGTGGTGTAATGCAAAGTCCGCCTTAGGCTTCCATGGCTCTTTTTTAAGCCGTTCTAAGGCTCCATGAAGAATTCGTGACCCAACTTTGGCGGCACAACCGTGACACCTAATAGTTTCTTCAAACTCGTCAGAGCGTTCCACGATCCCAATCTGAGTCCGCATCTCCCGAAGCTCTAGGTTTTGGAACTTCTTCATAAACTTTCGATCAATATGATCTTTGTATCTGGCCAATACTGGGTGGCTAAAGGCCAGCCCCCCCCGACTTAGAACCGCACCATCCCCAGTGTACATCAGGCTTAGAAACCGTTTTTGGGGATAAAACTGACTCGGTTTTTGGCCCTTCAAATACTGCGATACGTGGTGAAACAAAGGCTGTCCCTGACGCACGGCAAAGACCCCTGACTTTGGCCGGGGATGATCCTCCATGGTCGCCACATCCCCCACCGCAAAGATAAACGGGTGGGACGCTGATTGCAGAGTGTCGCGCACAGCAATAAACCCTCGTTCATCGAGCTTAAGCCCCGACTCAGCCAACCATTGAGGTGCCCCCGCTTGCGTCGTAAATACGGTGAAGTCAGTTTCCAAAGGCGGGCCACTTTGTAAAATAATATTACCTTTCTTCAAGGACTTCACAGCAGCATCACAGATGACATCGACTCCCGCAGCCAGTAATTTATCAGCCATAATTTTACGGACTTTTGGATGATGAGCGGGCAGAATCTCCGACGATTTTTGAATGAGCTGGATTTTTAATTGAGGGCAGGCTCGCTTCATGGAGATTGCGGTTTCAACTCCAGCTGCTCCAGCTCCAACAACAGATAGGGTGTGGGGACCATGACGTTTCACAGTTTCCTGCACATGAGACCAATACTCCCAAAATCTGGCCACCGGCTTGATTCCAATCCCAAATTCATGGGCTCCTTCCACATCGTCCATTTGCGGCCTGCTGCCTAGATTGAAAGAAAGACAGTCGAATCGAACTGGTGGTCGGTCAGCAAGTTTGATCTGCCTAGCAGGAATATCGAGGCCTTCCACATGGCCGTGAATATATCGGACTCCAGCGTACTCCGTCAGCTGCCGAAGATCGATATGTGCTTCCTCGTGACTATAGATACCACCAATGAACCCAGGCAACATTCCCGAATACGGGGTATCGGTTGATTCTGAAATCAGAGTGACCCGCACTCCATCCACGGGGTTCATGCCCCACATTTTCAGAAAGATACCGTGGCTATGCCCGCCACCTAATAACACTAGATCAACTCGATAAGGGTGATTCATCACTCGCATGCTGTTGCTCCCGCCTGGCATTCCAATCTGCTCAACTATCGGAGTGAGTCTAGCGCCTCGCTGTCAAAGGCTCAAGGCTAAGAACATGATTCCCAAGCATCGTTGTCATAGCTCTAGTCGAATAGAATCACGCTACCGCTTTCCTGATGCTCCTGTTCTGGCTTGGCTTGGCTTTCTTGGAGAGTAATATGACCATGGGCGATGGCGAACTCGAAATCACAGCCAATCTTGTCAAACCCAAACGGAGTAAAGATAATTGGATTGGTTGTCTTGTGGTAATGAGTTGGCTTTTTTTCGATAATGACTTCGGGTAGCCCGATCTGTAGCATGGCACCTTGTTTGCCAAGTTCAATCTTGATCCGGCCAATGGTTTGATTAGCAACTTCGCCCATGATATCTTTTGCGACTTCCTGGGTAACTTTGTCGTGTTGCTCCCCAAGCATCGCTTCCGATAGGGCCCGAATAAACCCAACATTTGAACTTAGAGCCACGGTTCCACAACCGGTCTCGCTTTCAAACCCAATAACGGCGGTCACAAAACCACGAGCTGGAGTTTCTGGGCTCTTGATTCGCACTCGTCCAATATGGGGCGACCGTTGAAAATAGTGTTCAAAGGTGCCTAGACCTGATCGAATCATGACATTGATCAATTGAGAATCATAGCTAATCTTGGTTTTTTTGGAATTCAAACGTTTCACTAATTGAAACGCGAAGTCCTTATAGGAAATTGGCTTTTCAACCACATCAGCAACCTGAAAGGTCGCTGCAATCTTGCGAGTGAGTGGCTCGATATGCCCAGAGACGATATAAATAAGTGACGGTCGGTTTACCTGGCTCGCCCGAGCTGCCTGCACGACACTCATGCCATTGCCTTGCTTTAACTTTAGATCACAGATAATGCAATCAAAGCGTTGATCAGTGACCTGACGGATACCTTCTTCCTGAGTTTCAGCAACAGAGATCTCCAAGCCTGGAAAATTAGTGAGGGATCGTTGATACAGCGCAAGCTGGTCAGGTGCATCTTCAACCACTAAGATTTTGCTGGTTTGTGCCACAAAAGACACTCCTAGCTGGAATACAAAATTGCCATCATGGCTTTCCCCTTATCGTTAAAATAAGGGAATTATGAAGGCGCCAAGAATTTGCTCTTAGCTAGAGCTGTGATACCAAAGTATGCCGTGGAGAGCTGTAGATTTAGCTGGTTTTAAAATTCACGTGGATTACATTGTCCTCATCATCACTGCCATCTTCTGATTCATCCTGAATTAACGTTGGCTCAAGCTCAGCCGGTTCCAGGACCACGTCGTCACCTACTTGTCGCAGATAGACCTGCATGATTTCAACAAACTGAGCGGCCCGCTCTTCCACGATTGGCTCTTCCAGCAATCTCTGGAGAATCCGAGACTCCAGGCGAAACCACTCCATGACACGGATGAGTAGGCCTTCGAGGTCTTGGGATTGCCAGACGTCCTCGGGAACTCTTTCTGCAAAGTAAGAGTATTTTTCTTTTAAGATCGACTCACTCAATTCCTTCAAATTACAAAATAGCTGCTCGGCCTTCCCAGCATCTTCGATGCAACTATTTTCTTCTACGACTCTGGCAATTGTGAACGGCAATGATTGCACGACTTGATCGAGGCGAACCCTTTGCTCGATGTTCACGGCAACGAGAAAGCGACCATCTGGTAATTTTTTCAAGACGTTAACAGGGCCCGCTCCGAAAAGCTCGCTAGCCTCGTAAGTTGCTTGATTCTGTGATAAGACTTCCTTGATTGTGGCCTTGCTGGAGGCGGCCTTCGCTGGGCTTGAAATCTGCCGCTTCGGTAGGGCAAGACCGAGATTGATCTCGTGCTCGACACAATACTCGATCATCTTGCGGTATCGGGGCTCGAAAACGTGGAGCAGGTGGTGTTGGCCCTCGAAAGCGACCATGCCAGGGACGGGAAAAATGGCAACCTGATTTTTCTGAGTGGCATTAGTTTCAGACATTTGATTTCGATTTCCATCCGGTGATTGTTTCAGCTACTTTCACCTCGGCAAAATTGAGGCTTCAACAAGTCGAATCTATTCTAAATGTATTGTTCAGAACTTATAAGGATATTTTCTTGGCAGTAAGCATGATACCCCGCGGTAAAATACTGGTTAGCGCCTGCTTCCTCGGCCACCCAGTTCGATATGACGGCCAGGCCAAGACCTTGGATCGGCCTCTGCTCCAGGAGTGGAACGCCCTTGGCTACCTCACCCTTGCCTGCCCCGAACTGGCTGGCGGCCTGCCAGTTCCAAGGCAAGCCGCTGAAATTGTAGGTGGTCAAGGCCTTGAGGTGTTGAATGGAACGGCAGAGGTTTTCAATCGAGCTGGCTACAATGTAAGCTCTTATTTTTTAGAAGGCGCCCATAAAACCCTCCAGATGGCCTTGCACCATGGAGTGATTGCAGCATTTTTAAAGCAACGCTCACCATCCTGCGGAACAAGAGAAGCCTATGACGGCACGTTTTCTGGCCAAGTTATAACAGGAATCGGTGTCACTGCAGCCCTTCTACAGCAGAAAGGGATACCCGCATTCGGCGAAGATCAGTGGGACAAACTTCTAAGCTTTGTGACATGATCGGCGGGCTCTTTGAACCCTGGGCCCATTAAGCTCGGGTCCAGCCAAAGGGTCGATCCACCGGGAGGTGAAACTTGAGCATTCAGGAGATCCGAAGATGCCCCTCCCCATAGGATCAAGCGATTGCCAACTAAAACTGAGCTATGCATCAGTCGTCTAGGAAGTGGTTTTTCCGTTCGCAGTTTTATCCAGCGATTCACTTCAGGATTGAAAGCTGCCCCAAACCGCAGCGGCCTCTTCTTTCCCGATCCTCCCCAGATGATCATATGGGTGCCTGTCCACACTGCAGAATGGAGATCACGACGGGCAGGACTATTTTTTAAGGACATGGCTTGCCATCGGTTACTTGCGGGATCGAACATTGCACCGCTGCGATACTTTTCACCTTCGCTAGAAAGCCCACCCCAGATTATCATCTTGCGACCGGTCCAAACTGCTGTGTGATTAATCCTAGCCTTCGGAGCCCCGGCCAAATTCATGGGAGACACGGCCCCGGTATAGGGGTCTATGATCAAGCCTGTGCTGAGAAAACCCGACTCATTTTGCCCACCCCAGACTAGGATGTGACTACCTGTCCAGACTGAGGTGTGATAGGAACGCTTTTGTACCTGTTGGGGTAAAGAAATTTTCGACCATCGATTGTCATCAGGCTGATAAGCATATAGATCGGCAAGATAGTCATGATCGCTCAGACCAGCGAACACAAACATTCGCTCTCCGTCCCAGTTCGACGAATGTCCAGAACGAGCTGCTGGCGCCCCCTGATCGCTGATATTGGACCACATCCGAGTGCCCTTATTAAAGCGAAAGCCTTCCGCAGTAGGGCTTCCAAGATTGCCGTCGATACCTCCCCAGACGATCAACTCGTCCCCCGTCCAAACATGGCTATGATTGTAGCGGGTCAAGGGCATTCGGCTAGGCAAGCGAATCGTCTGCCAATGGTTATCATCAGGAAAGTAAAGACCACCGCCTGTAACACGGCTGTTAGTCTTGTGACGCAACAAGCCACCCCAAACCAACATCGCGTTGCCGGTCCAGACTGCAGTATGCATCACTCGTGGGCTCGGTTCGAAGTTCGTTGAAATTGCTTGGAAGTTGAGATTAAGTCGCTTCGCATTCAATTTACTATTCGAACGGCACGAACCAAGGAATCCTGCAAGGGCAAAAAGTAGGCATGCCAGGTATTGAGGCAATAAAGAACTCCCATCCGTCAAGGCGCCATTTCCGTAACGGAATATTTCCTCTCAGATTTAAGGACTTAGCGGTGTCATCGTAAAAACAAAGCAATGTTCCTCCATATCCCATTGATATCACAACAAGGAATTTGCTCACAGAACACTTGGTTCCTTAAACCTTGTAGCGATCGAGGAGCCCTTGTTAAATTGGAATCAGACAGAGATAAATGATCTTAAAACAAAGGAGAAAATCATGAAAACTCTAGCGAAAATCCTCATGTCCGTCAGCCTTCTTGCCCCCATGACCCTTATGCCAACAGTAGTAAGCGCTCAGGAAGCCGCTGACGAAGTCAACCTCGACGAAGTAGAGCGGGCTGCTTACAACTTAGCCTACCGTGCTCGCCTCGCAAAAGACTTTGTTGAATCTGAGCTATCAGGTAGCCGCGGCAAGTACTATCAGTCAAAGGCGATTCGCCTGACACGTGAACTCAATGCACTTGCTGTATACACTGCCGAAGACGCTGCTGCCGGAGCCCCTCAAGAAGAACTACTCGCAGACCAACAAGAAATCGAAACACTGTTCTTCCAAATTGATTCAACCAAGCGTCAACTCGCCAGAACCTTCCGTGACCAAAAGCGGGATATTGAGGACGTGTTCAACGACATCCGTACGGCATACTATGCCTACAAACTTGCACTTACTGGATCTCTATAGTCAGCTTGGGGTTGCCGCAAGGCGCCCCTTCTATACCTGTAAGTCACGTTCAAGAATGGTGTTTAGTATGATCAATGTTTGAGTTGACTGTACTCCTTTGATTTGCTGAATTTTCTGGGATAATATCTCATAGAGTTCAGCAGTCTCACGCACCAAGATCTTTATCAGCAGACCAAAATTTCCGGTCGTGTAGTGAATTTCTAAAACTTCTGCAAGCTTGCTCAGCTCCTGGGCCACGTTCTTTAAGCGACTTGCCTCGTTGATTTGAATGCCAATAAATGCCGATAAACGATAGCCCATAGCTCCCGGATCGATTGATATTCTCGTACCGAGAAGCAACCCCATCTCCTTCATTTTCTTTACCCGCCCGTGAACCGTACCCCCAGAAACTTTCAACTCCCTGGCGATTTCCAGAAACGGCATTCTGGAGTCTTGCTGCATAAGCCTAAGAATTTTGCGGTCTAAACTATCAATCTGTTCACTCAAGTCGGTCACCATGGATACAAAATTATCAAATCATCAGCAAAATAACACAATTATAGATAATTTATCACCATTTTTATCATTTTATTATTAATAATTGATATAATTTTGTCATTATTCTATCTATTTGTCAGACATTAATTTTGCCGCAGGGGAGTATCATGTGTGGTCTATTTGCCTTTCAAGGCTCGTCTTTAAGTGAAGCAACACTCACGCAATCGTTTGATCAGCTAGTCCATCGCGGCCCGGATCAAACTCACATCCATATTGAAGAACAGCTATTTATTGGATTCCATCGATTATCCATCATGGACCTCAGTTCCCATGGCATGCAGCCGTTTATTAGTCCTTACACAGGCAATATTCTGATTTGTAATGGTGAGATTTATAATCACGAGGAGATTCACCAAGAGTTTGCAGCAAGTTTTCCATTCCAATCTCAATCAGATTGCGAGGTTCTGTTACCCCTCATCCAGGAGTATGGTATTGATGAGGCGTCCCGACGCTTGGATGGTGAATTTGCAATTGTAGTGTACGATAAGCAGAACAATGCACTATTGGCGAGTCGTGACCCTATTGGTATTCGTCCCTTGTTTTATGGCTATACCAAGTATGAGGATGAGATCGCCTTCGCATCGGAGGCAAAAGCTTTGCATAGCATCTGCCGCGACGTGAAGCCATTTCCTCCTGGTCATTACTACGATGGCGAAGGGAACTTCATTCCCTACCGTAGTATGAGTCATCAGCCAGTTTTAAAAGGTCAAAGCATGGATAGCATTCTTTCAGGAATCCGCCAAAAGTTGACTTTAGGAGTTGAAAAGCGCTTGGAGTCGGATGCTCCTCTCGGCTTTCTTCTCAGCGGCGGATTGGACTCAAGTTTAGTCTGTGCCTTGGCAGCTAGGTCACTCAAAAAACCGATTCAAACATTTGCCGTCGGTTGCGACCGCGATGCTATCGATATCAAGTATGCAGAGAGAGTTGCTACGCATATAGGAGCGGATCACACCAATGTCTACTTCACGATCGAAGAGGCTTTAGAAGCTTTGAAAAAAGTTATCTTCTGTTTGGAAACTTGGGATATCACAACCATCAGAGCCTCAGTGGGTATGTACTTAGTTTGCCAATACATCCACAAGAACACCAACATCAAAGTACTACTCACGGGGGAGGTCAGCGATGAGCTATTTGGCTATAAGTATACAGACTACGCGCCCAGCGGACTTCAGTTTCAAAAAGAGGCCCGAAAGCGGGTCGAAGAGCTTCATTATTACGATGTCTTAAGGGCCGATCGTTGCATCAGTGCCCACTCTTTGGAGGCGCGCGTACCATTTGGAGATCTCGACTTCGTCGACCATGTGATGAGTATTGATCCAGATTTCAAAATGAACCGTCACAATATGGGAAAATACCTGCTGCGTAAGGCCTTTGACGACAAAACTGAGCTTTTACCCCACGACATCCTATTTCGTGAAAAGGCCGCCTTCTCCGATGCAGTTGGTCATAGCGTCGTTGACGAGATCAAGGCCTATGCGGAGCGTACCATTAGCGATCACCAGTTTCAGGGTCAGAGTTATTCCCATGGGCAGCCGCTGAGCAAGGAGGCTCTCCTCTATCGTCACATATTCGAATCATTCTTTCCGAACCGCGCAGAACTCATTCCTGGTTACTGGATGCCTAACCCCGAATGGACCAATTGCGAAGTGCTTGATCCCAGCGCCCGAGTCCTTCCAAACTACGGAGCGAGCGGAGCATAGAGATAGCCACTTCCTGGTTGCCAGTAATTCTTTGGCGTTCTCTTCAATCCAACTAAGATCCCTAGTTTTTCCAAGCTTTTAGCTTTTTAGGCTCAGGGAGACAGCTGTTTGGGGCGATAGCCATACTGAATCGCTAAGGAATTATCATGGCCAGCAAGCCTGCAAAGAAAAATGACTGGATGACCCAGAAGGATCAAGACGATCGCGTCGAAAAACGGCGATCCCTTTATCTTGGGGAACGAGTTCTTTGCGACGTTCGCTATCGTGGTCAAGCTTATAAGACCGAAGTCGTGGATATTTCCACTCATGGTGTCGCTCTAATAAGTATTAGTAAGGATAAGCCCCTGGAGCTACCAGTAGGCGCTGAACTCAAAATGGAATTTAGACGCCGAACGCCCATCTGCACTGTGGAAGGAACCGTGGCTAATACTGGCTACCTTACTGTACAAGGTAAGAAGAAGGCTCGGGTCGGCGTTCAATTCAAATTAAAACACTATGAGCGTATGTCAGACTTTACCGCTGCCTTAGGCGAAAAGCTATTCCTATGTAAAACCTACATCAGACCACAGATATCTTGCTACGATACGTTCTTCTATAAAGAAGTCATTCTCTTTCAGGTAAACGGCTTCACCAGCCAAGGCATCGATGTTGTCACGTCTGCACGTTGGAAGAGTATTCTACCAGGACAGTCTCTGAAGCTGAATGTTTTCATTCCTGGCAAAGGGGCTTTCGAGGCGATCTGTAGGAACTCTGAACACTACTACCACTCTCCCTGGAAAGGAAGGTTTCGGCTCTTTCTTCGTTATGAGAACGTGACACGAAAGTTTCTGGAAGCAGTTAGTGAATACATTATTATGATGAACCCAAAGATCACACCCAATATCCTGCGAGACAATGGTTTCTCGATCGGTGTGTTGGAGCATGCTTGTCATCTAGAAAGAACAGAGTATTCACCCCATAATTTCCCTGGCCACCGTTTTAGTCCATCTGTTCTCGGTGCGGGCAGCGATGATATCCCCCTTGGGGATGAGCGAATCCAAGCGGTCGCACGAGATATCTGCTGCAAACTGGGTCCCCACCCAGTTGCATTTTTCAACCTAGCCTTCTTTAATGGCATCATATCTCTTGATCAGATTCACCCTCTACAAAAAGAGTTCAGCCGAGATATCTTAGCAAACCGTCATGTGGTGCTAACCAACCTTTTGATCGGCGATGATGCCAACCTTCCAGATTTTCTGATCCCTATGCTCCAACATGTAACTAGAATCACAGCGCAATCGAAGTCTAAGTTTTTGATTTTAGAGGCTGAGCAAGGAATCGTAAAGATATTAAAGCATATTGGATTCCAAACCTTGAAATCAATCGCACAGGCTGACGGTAGCGAGGATCGAAAGCTGCTATCATTAGAAGTCAACGCGGTCCTTGGCAACAAGCAACTAGCCCTCGATACCCAGGTATGGTCGAAGGTCTATCAAAGCTTGAATCAGTTTCTTGGGCGTGCGGAACCCCAACGCTCCCAAGTTCGTCCCTTTCAGTTTCCAAATAAATCATAGTCATACGCCGACAAGTAACTATGTTATTTTACATCGCCACACCAGCTTCATTCGCAATTATGCGAGCTAGGCTAAATATTCCCGTCAAATTGATGACAGCACCTACCATTGGTTATACAATAGGACCTATGATGAAATTTGAGGAGTCCTGTTCATGCGCATTGTACCGATGATTCTAGCCGTTTCATTATATTCATCTCACGGACTAGCAGACGAAAACTCAGACACAGGGGCGAAAGAGGAGACCTCTGATACCGAAGATACCAGTCAAGTGTCGGATACGGCTGACTCAGATGGTACCGATGATGCTGACGATGACGATATCATAAATATGGACACCCACCTCGATGGCGACGAACCCATCGAGGATATTAATATGCAACGCCCCTGGCTGGTGGATTTGAATGTTCTTCTCGGTCGCAGGTGGTATGATGAACAGGATCTAGCCGCCGACGTTTTTCAGTTTACAACTGAGTGGTCATTTCAAGATTACCCGGTTCGGTTTGGTCCCAGCATGAGCTACCTTCAGCTGAACCCTACAGATGATTTTTTTGACGAGGGTCAACTGATTGAACTGGGGGTCCGAGCCACTGCATTCTACGATATGGAATCGTTCCTCCCCTACATTAGCCTCGACTACAGCTTCTATTCGAGCGGCTCAATCAAGGGTTCGTCCCGAATCGATAATGTTGAGCGGAGTGGGACCCTTGATATTACAAGCAAGGGCCTGGATGTCACTCTTGGGTTTTCAGTCATCTGGAGCAACTATTCTTTTATTGTCGAGGCTTCAGCCCATAACAGTCGTACTATTGCCTTCGAAGGTAACATAGGAGTCGCCACTGTTGATGACAATGGGGACGTTACGGTCCAAACCGAAAAGCGCGACACCTCTGACGAAGACCTGTTCCGATCCGTTCTCATTGGTATGGGGTTTGAGTTGTAGCACATGGAGCGCTTTCTGATGACTTATAAAGAATTCAACTAAGCAGGTAGGAATTCTTTCTTCAGATCGTCTTCAGTCCCTTCCCATCGCAGGATGACAAAGGCACAATCGTCCTCGGCTGGGTGATTTTGCCAGATCGCTCGACCTTGTTTCAGGATGATTTGTTTCAACTCATAGGGTGTCTTGCTGGGCTCAAGAAGCTTCATAAGACGCCGTATTTTAAACTCCTCGCCATTGGGCCCACGATTTTCGGTTAGACCATCGGTATAGAAGAAGATAGATTCTTGCCTTTCAAGACTGAACTCTCTAATTCTGTATTTAGGATCAGGTAAATAACCAAGGGGGCCACCTGATGATAAAAAGACCCGGTTCTTCTTGTAGCCAATGATACACCCGCCCGGGTGACCAGCATTGATATAGACCCCATTACCAGTATCAGTTTCAAAGATCATGAATAGCATCGTCATCATGCGATCGACCTTCGCACCAGTATCAAAAACCGCCTTGTTAACAGCCATGGCTAAGATCTCGATCTCTTCATCCATAGTCAAACGATTGTTTGTGGATCGCTTCAGTGTGTCTAAAGATGAGTAGACCGCACCAGCTGCTGTTCCAGTAATCAAAGAGGAAGATACCCCATGCCCCGTCACGTCACCGATAAAGAAATATAGTCGCTTTGCAGCCTTGTCTTCGTAGTAGCCATACCAGTCGCCACCAGTGTGCTCAGCAGCTTGGTAGTACTCGCTGACAGAGAATGAACTGATGCCGCCAGTTTTGGGAAGCATCGCCTGCTGCACCTGGTAGGCCTGCTGGAGAGAGTCTTCCAAAATATCCGATTTCTTTGATAATTCGATTCGGCCTGCTGCTGTCTGGCCAATTAACTCTAACATCTGGATCTTCTGCTGTGAGAAAACATGAGATGTCAGGCTGTTCTCAAGGTATATAACCCCAATCAGCTCCTTTCCCGTTCGTCCACCGACAATAATTGGCAAGCAAGCCAAAGACCTTACAAGATTATCGGCTATATAACTCTCCCGTTCCAGACCAGGAATAATTCGATTGGGAATCAAAGCATCATCAACAACGATAATACGCGCTGTTCTCAAAACGTAGTTCACTACCCCAAGACACAGGTCCTGGCTTTTCTGATAGTTCGCATCAACAACTGCCATGGTGTTACCATCAAAACTCCGCGCAATCTTAAAGATCTGGGATCTAGCTTCACGCAGGATGATGAACCCCTTATCCCCTCCTGCAAACATCAGCGACGAGCGCATGACTTGATCGATGAGTTTGTCGTGCCGCGTCTCTTGGGCAAGACCAGAAATCACCTCACGGAAGGTTTCAAAATCAAGACTTTCTGCATTGCGGCGACCATGAGATTGCTGGTGATTTTCCAACTTCAACCAGTGGGCATGCTCTTTGAGCAGACGCTCCACCTTTTTGGTCGCTCCCCATTCTCGATAGGCTTGCAAGCTCCGCCCCATGTAGTCTTGAGCTATATGAAGCAGTCCTGAATTCAGAGCCAACTGCGCAACGAGCTCATAAGATAAAGCAACTTCGTGTACAAAGCCATTTTTCTCTGCGAAATCTGATGCTTGATTGAGGTACTTGATAGCCAGTTCGAACTCGCCTTGAAGGTGATGAAGCTCGCCCTTGAGAATCAAATAGCGATGGTAGTGATTTTGCGGACAATGGTGACTCCAAAGCTCCATTTTTTTCATAATTGCCTTGACCCGCCTGCGTTTGAAGTAGGCCCAACGGGTTCGCTTCTCCCGAATCAGTCTGATATATAGGAGCGCCTCGTAGAATAGGTAGGTGGGTGTTGCAAAGGAGCCCACGGCTGCATATGCCTTGGCATTGCACTGACGGACGAATTCGATCGCCTTAAGATCTTGCTTAAAGCTATATGCCAACATCAATTGAAGAACTGCCTTGTAAAAAGCAAAGTCATGGGCCGACTCGATAAATGCCACATGTTTTTTCTCATTATAAAACTGACCGCAGAGCGTCACAGAGTTTTCAGAACCTTCCATCAGGTTATTGACACCCTGACGATACATCTCAGTGTGAGCGAGAAGGTGCTCATAATTTAGCTCTGCGATCAATCGGCGATAGTCACGTAGCTCATCACTTAACACATTTAAGTTCTTGCCAGAGAAGAAGGCGTAAAAACCGTAAATATTAATGGCATGAATTGCGAACTCAAACTCGCCACCGTCCATTCCAGTGCGGAAAGCCTTGATCACGCCTTGCAAACAGTCTCGAACAGGAACCTTCCAAGGGTTGATAAACGACCAAACCATATGCTCAACTCGGCAGATCTGATCCTTCAGATTAAACCTAAGAGATAGCTCTCGGCTGAATTCACCAAGCTGATGAGCTTCATCATAATTTCGGAAAACTCCGGCCAATATAGTTGCAAAGCCAGCATAGGCGAATGGCATGGACGAGACATGACCATTCTTTAGCCCCATCACCACACCGAAGCAGATCAAAATCGGAGAAAAGTTAGGCTGCGCCAGGTAAGCAGCAGAGCCCACTGAACAGCCAATCCTCATGATAGCCTCAAGTTTCTTGTCCTCAACCACCTCATGACTACGAAGGACCTCCATGTAGGGTCGCACCCGGATCTGAACCAGAGCTTTCAAAAGGTGCCAGGCGACATGAACTCTAGTCGGATTATGAGGCAACTTTGTACCAAGTGAGTTCATATAGTCAGTGGCAATGCGAATTGCAGCAATCTTGTCTTCAGCCATGGTGCTTTGAATTTCAACTTCCTGAACTTCGATAAGATCTTCAAGAGTCTTGGCGTGAACCCTTACTTCTTCGATCGCATCCCTCATGGCAAGGTTGTCTTTCCCTAGGAAGCTTACAATCGCCATCTCTTTGTAAATTTCAATACAAGTATCGTAGTTATGCTGCCATGAATCTTCGCCAATCAAGGTAATGGCATTTTTTAGATACTGGATCGACGCCTTAAAAGCAGAGGACTGATGAGCCCGTTTCGCGGCTTTTAGATTCAATCTCGCCACCGCAAAATCCGCTGCAGATTGATCCGTCAAAGACATATTGAAGTGGTTCACTAGCTCATAAATTCGATCCTCAACCTGCTGTTCGGTAAGATATGAAAGTTGGGCTTGACCAATCTGGAGATGAACTTTTGCCCGTTTCTTAGGGCTCATGAGCATTTCTGCGGCGAGGCGAACGCGATCATGGGTGAATTGAAATCTGGCATTGGTGATAAAGTTCTCAGAGACTTTGAGGAACTGAAGGTTGCGCTCCATAAGGGGCAACAAGATACCTTCTTCACAAATAGAAAGTAATGCTTGCTTAACAACAGTTTCTTCCTCTTCCATTACGATCAGGAGTTCATCCAGAGCAAAGCTTTCACCGAGGCAAGCTGCATAGCACAATACATTGATTGATGTTGGTGGGAGGCTACGAAAATTTTCGACTAAAAGATCTGCAGTATTATCGGTGATCCTTTGGTTGCTAGCCTTATGAAAATCCCAGTACCATCGACAGTCGTGATCGTTGAAGTATATCGCATCACCATCCACTAATTGTTCGATAAACTGACGAATAAAGTAAGGATAGCCTCTCGTTTTCTGAATGATCAAATCTGAGAACTCAGCAAGTTCCTCTTCATCGAACTTAAAGGTATCCTGCAACCAATCGCCAACATCCTTGCGCTGGAGTGGTTGCAATGACTGCCGCGTGATACGATACCCCATGCGCTCGAACTGAATTTCAATTTCATTGAGCAACCAGCGCCGATCTTCAGCATCGGAGCGATAGCCTAGGATAACGAAGATTCTCAGCTCTTCGTTTTGGTTAAAAACAAAGTTTAAGAGATCATTAGAAGCATGATCCATCCATTGCAAGTCATCCAGAAATAAGATCACTGGCTCCTTGCTTTCGCTCAGACTGCCAACAAAATTGCGAAAGGTTAGCTCAAAACGACTTTTTTCTTCTTTTGGTCCTAAGGACTTCACCTGCTTTTGCTTGCCAAGAATCAGCTCCAGTTCAGGAATAAGCCGAGAGATGTAGTAACCATTTTCACCCACTGCATCACGAATCTTGGTTTTCCAATAGTTGAGCTGACTTTCAGACTGCATTAACATTTGCTTGATCAAAGTCGTAAATGCCTCGATCAACGCTTCATAGGGTCGCCTCTGACTTTCCCTGGTGAAGGAGCCGTACATAAAAAGCGAATCGTCTCGCACCATCTTGCGCCTAAATTCTTCAATGAGGCTTGTACGCCCCACACCCGCTGCACCTTCAAGCACCACAAGGTTGCTCTCGTTGTCCTTGAATCGATTTAACTCACGATTCAAGAGTACGATATCCAAATCCCGGCCATAGATACGATCAGGAAACTGTAGTTTGTCAGATACATCTCTTTCAGCTAATGGAAAACGAGGAATTTCTTCCCCACGATCAAAGTAGTACCAACACTTTTGTAGATCAGCTTTTGCTCCCCAGGCACTCACATAGCGACTTTCAGGATTCTTCTGGCCAAGCTTGTCTATAATCATCGAAACCTGATGGGGTACCGATGGGCTCAGCTCGTAGGCTAGCGGCATAGCTTTTGCCACATGAGAGTTGAAGTACTCTAGTATGTTGCTACAGATGAACGGTACACTACCCGTGAACAACTCGAAAAGGCATATGCCAACGGAGTAAAAATCTGTTCGATAGTCAGACGACTTTTTGATTCGACCTGTCTGCTCTGGAGACATGTAGGGATAATGTTCTTTTGGGATTCGAACCCCCCAAGCGATAGGATCTTTACTCTTTTCTTCAATGGCGGCCATCAGATCAGAGAAGTAGATTCGCCCATCTTTACCTGAAATCAAAATGTTGTGCGAATTAACGATTCTCAGTGTTATGTGATGGGAGTTCAACTTGCTAAGAGCATCAAAGAGCCGGACTGCAACTTCAAGTTTTTGCTTGATCGAGATATTACTTTTAGCCAGATTATGGAGGCTCATGCAATCCGGCATCTCGTACACCGCTACTGTACGCCCTTCTTCAGTATCGATGTCTATCGGGATCAGAAAGCTAGAGAGACCGTAGCGTTTTATAAAGCGAAACTCATACTGGAGAAAATCCCTTCCATCCTTGGTAAGATCGAGGACTTTTAATATGTAAGGTTTGGGGTCGCCTCCACGGGTTGCCAGATACTCCTTGAAGAGCTCGGTCTCCCGACGAACCTTTTTGATTCGATAGTCTTTGAATTTAAAATCCATCGATAGGATGCTCGCTTTTCTATACGTCTTGTTGCGTCATCGTCCATTTTGCTAGAAATCCTCAATAGTTTCCTTCAAGTACTTATTTTCACTAGCCTAATTTTCCGATTCCCTCCTAAACGTGGGGCGATCGGAAAGATTTAACCCCTTTACCAGCTGTTTTTATTCGTCTTTTAAATATTTTTATCCCATATTATAACTTTATATTGAAAAACCTGGCCAATATGTATATTATGGCATGGATAGGAGGTTCCCTAAATGACAAGCAACGTTATGCTGAACGATCTCGCCATAATTATCAGGTCTTACCTGGAAGGTCATAAGAATCGTAGCCTCAAAGGCTTGTCCATGAGAACAGGCGTAGCCTACGCTACCTTGCGTAGAATCTATCAGCAAGACGCCACTCCAACGATGGAAAATATTTTACCCATCATCCAATTTGTCTGCTCGCGCGAAGAAGGCATCCAATTCCTTAAAAAGCACTTTTCAAACTTCGGCTCCTGGCTGGAGGATTACTTCAACGAAGACCAAGAGTTCATCGCTCACGATCTGAATCGACTGATCCAAGACAAAGAAAACTTTATCATCATTTCTTTGGCCGCAACGGAACGGGGTACCACTCGGGAAACTATCCGTGAGTTACTCGGGTCTTTTGGCGAGAAGAAAGTCCATAACCTGATTGACCATGGAGTTTTGTCAGAAGTTAAGGGTGTGATCAAGACCATTCAATCAGAGTTTGGTTCGGTAGATCCAGACAGCGTTTTGGCACAGATCCGTAACGCTACTGAAATATTCAACAAGCAACGGCTTGGTACTTCAACGGCCATGGCCGGTATGCAGACAGAAGGCGTTTCTGAAGAAGGTTTAAAGAAAATCTTCAAAGTAATGGTTTCTGCAGAAATGGAAATTTCCAAGATCCGGAAAGAAAATATTGGCGAACACACGATGTTTGCCGGATTCATTCTCAACGTAATCGAAGGTTAATCATGAAGATCAAATTATGCGTCTCCCTTCTTACTTGTGCCGCTTGGAGCCTGTCTGCATTTGGTGGCAATGGATCGACTGTCCAACGCAAGATTGAAGCCCCTCCCAGGGATATCGCTACGATCAAAAAGGCTCTTAAAGAAGACAAGAAGATCATTCTCGACAACCAGACTATAGACCCTGAATCGCTTCGTGGTAGCACAACTCGCTACTTATTAAAGGCAAAGGGCAGTGATGGTACCTGCCAAGAGATCGATATCCGGATTGTCGAGCCAGCTCCGTCTAAAGCAACTCCATCTCCAAGTAAGTAAAGTTCTGCTTTGGCTGCTCAACAGTGCTCTTGTGCAACCAGTGCCTGGTCAAGTTCAATTCTCGGCTAGGCGACAAGGAGCGAGCGGGGAGACAGTACGTGCTGGGTAAAGTGACGAGCGAGTGACAAAGTCGACAACGCCTAGGCTTCAAATCGAATATGTACTAGTTTTTGATCTGTAGACGTCCGGACTCCTTCCAAAGGGAGGCCGGATATTGGAATCGAAAAGGGGATCAAAGACTCATGAATATTACATAAACATGCCATGCATTGCATCGAAGTGGCTAACAGCCAGTTCGTAGACAACAAATCCAGCTGCCAGAAGTCCGCTTAGCACTTTAAACCTTAGCCGATGAATACGTGCATAGTCCCGAACACATAGCAACCCAAAAGGTGGAAATACTTCCATTGCCGTCTTCCTTACTAAAAACCATTGATAGGCTAGTAAAACAAGCGCAATCGCAGATACGAATATTAGATCGTTATTCATCGTGACTTCCTCGCTTTTTGTTCTATTATATCTATTCGGTGCAGGTGCCACAAAATTAATCAATTGGCGTAGGTTACCGACTTTCCCTCCTTAATCAGCATGGATTATGCGGGGCTTGCTAGCATGAAACGAATATTATGAAAGTCGTTGAGACAATTGAAGAAAAGCTGCCTACGGGTAAGGTTCACCCCGTATGCCCCCAAAGGGCCTTACAGGGTGTAAGATTGATACTGCTTGGATGATGGTGCATAACCAAAATCGAATGCCCCAATCACTCAGTTGGACTGTAATTGTCCCTTCCACATGAGTTCATCTAGTTTGCGATCATCTAGGTCTCCATTGAGAATGCTCTGACAATCACGTATCGTCTCTTCTAAAGGAACAAACTCACCTTTTCGCCCTGTGTGGTTTTCGGCAACGAAAAAAGGTTGCGTCAAATATCGTTCTAGCAGCAGCCCCCGCTTAACAAGAACTTTCTCATCATCTGGCAAACGATCTAGCTTCTTAGCCATTGACACCTGCCTTTCTTGACTGGCAAGCTCCCCATCACCCAGGACCAGCTTCTCAAGATAGCTATCATCAAGAAGCTTTTGCCTTGTCAATTTCAGCGCCCCGATCACTCCCTGGGCAGCCTCTTGGTGGCGTGTACTGAGATGCATGCGCTGCTCCTCAAACGTGTGACAATAGATAGGATCAATGGCGGGCCAAAGCCCATCCATCGCTTTTAGTGGGCTGAAATAAAGCCGCGTTTCCAAAAATTCTGCTTGTTCTGCAAATGCATAGCTGGCAGCCTTTGGGTGAACCATCCATGCAATTTGCAATTTATCATGGAAGTCAGATGCTAGACATTTTTCTGTTTGAAGCAAGTCCTGAGTACCTAATGCATTCCAGCCATCTACAAAGAAAAATATAGATAGATCGGAACCTATCTTATCTTTTCTAGCGATTAGCTCCATTAGAAAAACCAACCGACCTACACCTTCCTTACCGAAAATACCAAGATTGCCATAGTTCATAATAGGGCAAAGCAAATCAATCACCTTAATGCCAGTGACCACTTGCTTCTTTTCCAGGGTCTTTGGACTCATGGCATTGATTGTTGCCTTGACCTGATCATCTGTAAAGGACTTCAGCGCACTATGGTAGTCTCCATAAGCATAAAGCTTGTCTTTTTGAGAGATTCTCGAACCATTCGTCATGCAGCGAAATCGGTTCTTTTCAAGCCTCTGCACGACAACCATCTCTGGCCCCTTATTGTGATTGGAGGTCTTACTTCCCAATACATCAAAGACACAGGTTTGTTCGTTTTTATCTAGCTGAGTATCGACGATCGGTCCCTCAATCCCAACGACTTCCCCAATGCTTTTCGCAAAGTTTTCTTCTAAACGACGCTCTCTAAAGTGGTCTTTCGCCATGTTGAATAATCTCCTATTGAGTCTTTTTCTGGCATCTGCCAGAAGGTTATTTACCTTGCTCACGGGTAGATCCAAAAAGTCTGAAATAAACTTTTGTGATTGATCCTCAAGGTAAAACAAAGCCACAGCGGTCCGTTGGAGTTCGGGAAGGCGTAGAATGGCTTGCTCTAGCAACCTGCGTTCCTGCAATTGCTCTAGGTCTCGATGCTGATCGGCATCAGCAGCTTTTTCAAATCCACTCTGATCAATGGCGTCCCAAGTTCTGAGCTTCATCCGAAAAACCCTATGACAACGATAATTCACGATTCCTCTTAGCCATGAAGAAAACGAGTCGATCTCTTCCAAGTTTCTCATTTTTTGATAGGCAATAAGAAAGGATTCTTGAACTACATCTTCTGCTAGGTGGAAATCGCCAAGCTTGGAAAAAGCAAAACCTAAGGCCACGTTTTGGTATTGGTGAACCAAAGCCTCAAAAGCCTTCCGATCCCCAGCGAGAACTTCTTCGATAAGTTTTCTAGATTCCATTATCCCTCCTAACTCCACAACTAAGTGCCATCAAGAGTCATGAATCTATAAAAAAAATAAAAAAAACTTTGAATCGGAAGTGCGCCAGAATAACAAATGCAATTTCAAGGGGATACGATACACATGTGGCTATCATGCTCCTGGTCTGTAGAAGCTCAGAGGGTTCAAAGGTTTATCATCGCGACGAATTTCGTAGTGCAGGTGTGATCCTGAGGAACGTCCGGTGGAACCCACCAAACCAAGTAGCTGGCCCTTACTGACCCACTGACGGTGAGACACCTTAATACGACTAAGATGGGCGTAAAGAGTCTGATAGTTATCGTGGTCAACAATTATAGTTTTGCCATAACCCCTTTTCCATCCCACGAAGCTAACACGCCCTGGTTTGGCAGCTTTCACCGGGGTCCCTCGGGGCGCTCGAATGTCTATTCCATGGTGGGGACGCCCGCGCCTCATACCAAACTTCGATGATAGACTACCGTTAGGCACAGGCCACAAAAATCGCGATGAGCCGCCGAATAATAGCCCTCCTCCATCCACAGCTGGAGGCTGTCGTTTGATCGGCCGACGATTGCTTGGGATGATAATGATCTCTCCAACCTGAAGGTCCCGTGGATTCCGAATGCGGTTTCGATAGGCGATGGCTTTCCAATGGACTCCAAAGCTATCCGCTAAGGAGCTTAAGGTATCTCCACGTTTAACTTGATAGAGAAGTTCACCGCGCTGCTTACCAGGAGCCGGCGGCTCCACATGAACACAGGCACCAAGATACATAGTAAGAAACAAAAACAAAGCTTTTAGCTTAAGATGAGGGCTCATACTTCCATTCTTTCGCAAGATCTTCAAGGATGTCGTGGCTATGACGATCCATAAGGTTTGGCTCAAGTACTGTAAGCGAGGCGAAGCCGTCCTGAACTGCAGTGACATCGAATTCCGAGCCACCGAAGTTAATTGGTTCTTCGTGGTGATACCGAAACGATCCTGGGTCTTTACCAGCCACAAACTCCTCGCTCCAAATACGTTCTCCTAGTTTGGCGACCTTCAATCCTTGAAGCTCTCCCACAGGGATATTGGGCACATTAATATTTAATACTTTGCTATGAATTTTCGAAAAAACCTTATGACGCATAGCAAAGACTTGTTTCAATACATGAATGGCAGTTGCCATATGATAAGGACCGCGACCAACCATGGAAATTGCAATACTTGGGATTCCCTCATTGGCTGCGGCTAATGCTGCCCCTACAGTGCCCGAGCAGAGGGTATCATTCCCTAAGTTCGCGCCATGATTGATGCCGCTGATGCAGAAATCGGGCTTATCCCGCACTAGATTGCGAAGAGTAAATAATACGCAATCTACTGGTGTGCCATCGAACGAGTAGACGTTATTTTCCGCCTCTTGCAAGTGAAGGTCGCGCCCCAAACTCACGCTGTGGGACGCTCCTGAACGCTCTCTGGCTGGCGCTACCACAAGAGGATCGATAAGATCTTTCAGGCCCTCTTGAACAGCTTGAATTCCCTCGGCATGGAGGCCATCGTCATTTGTCAGCAATGTGAACGGTTTCTGGCTCATAATCCCTCACTAAAAAAATGCGTCCCAACGGGACGCTGATTCTTCATAGAGAGAGCTAGCATACCTCTAAATTAGAGAGGATTAAATACGAAAGGATAATTGACGGTCACAGGTTGACCACCTCGTGGCGCTGGAAACTTCCATCGTTTGACTTTACCCGTCACACAGCCGCGCATAACCATGTCAGAAATATCTGAATCCGTGATCTTAGCCGATCCTACACGCCCATTTGGCTGCACTACAAAGCGAACTTTAACCTTACCCTGTGCGCTAGGAGATCGCTGGAGCAACTGCTCGTAGCAGTGACGAATCTGGTTCAAATTGGCCCGTATGACAGCTTGAACCTCTTGCTGCGTCAAACCACCGGCTATCACCGGGTCTGTCGCAGGAACAACAACATCAGCACGACCAGCACCACCTTTACCGCGGTTGAAGCCAGACGTTAGACCAGCGCCTCCCAAGCCTCCTTGGCCACTGCCATTGCCTCCGGTGCCAGACCCAAAAGTATTTGCCGCACCCCCCGTTCCAGATACAGCAAGAGTTTTACCCTTACCGGGGCCACCAAGGCCGTAGGTCTTTTTACCCGAACCTGCTCCTCCACCAGCACCACCGGCAGAATTGGCAAAGTTGGTTTTGATAGCTCCCGCTCCGGTCTTGTTAAGGACCTGACCAACCCCGAGACCAAGCTTTGATAGGTTTACTCCCGAAGCCTTGTCTTTCGCTCCACCTTCTGCACCTTTGAGATCCCGATCTGTTTTACCCCTCCGTTGACCGCCTCCTCGAAGATTAGGTTTTGGTCCACCTCTGGGTCCGCCTGCTAGGCCAACCTTCTTTTTTGGATTGATGCGCCCTGGCAGTTTCTTATCTGGCTTTTTTGCTCCAATACCGGGCACCTTGTTAGGTTTTGGAGTCGGGGGTTGAGGCGTCTTATTTGCTAACGTCTTCGTCGGCTTAGCAACAGGTTTAGGCTGGGGTTTTTTCACAACCTTAGGCGGTGGCTTCACCTCTTTTGGCGGCACAGGTTTTGGAGGCTGAGGTTTTGGTTTCGGTGGTTTCGGCGGTGTCTTTGGTTTAGGAGCCTCAGCAATCTTTTGCTTTGGTTTTGGAGGCTCTTTTTTTGGAGTTTCCTGCTTCTCGGGAACATTAACTATGGACCAGATATCATCTTCTGGACCTTCGTCTTTCACACCATCTGAAAACAAAATCGCCGGTATAATCAGCACATATAGCAGAGCTGCTGCTAAAACTAATGCACCGAAAACAGTATCCCTTTGATTGCTCCGAGGCAGCTGTAGGGACGGTGGTTTAACAAACATAAGAAAGTACTTTATCGGTCCATGGGCAACGTGAGCAATATCTCTTCGACCTAGATTTATGCTGCCTGAGCCCTTTTTCTCAGCAACCTTACCACCCTTGCGAATCCTGGCTTGCATGTCTTGCATCATGCGGATCTTATAGCCTGAAAGGCTCACCTCTACGAAGTGGTGAGACTTGACATCAGACTTCCCACCGGCCAATAGATGAGCATGAGGGGGAGTTCCGATCAAACACTTATCAAATCCTTTAAAACTCGGATGAAATAGTTCAACATCAAGAACCGTGTCTCCCCAGTAGCTCACAACTTCTAGCACATCGCCTGAAGGTTTAGCAGCCCTTGGGGAGAAAAGAATGTTCTTTTTTCGGTCTGGAGATGGTTCGGTGCGAATCGTTTTGTTCACAATGGAGCGATTATCGTCCCACCCCAAATCAACGGATGAGCGAGAAACTTTCTGGGTTTCATCAGGGGAGGGCTTTGGTGGGGGCATACTTGGTTCGCCCGGATCTGTAGCCGTAGTACTTAGAGACTCACTTCCTTCATCAGGGCCTTGATCATGGAGACTGAAACTTTTGGTGTGAGTTTGTGTTGTGGCTGTTTGAAAGTTATCATTTGAGCTTGCACCAAAAGCTAGGACATCAATTTTCACGTCGCCGATGGCGATCACATCCCCAATCGAGAGATTGGCTTCGACTTCAACATCTTTGCCGTTTAATTGGACTCCAGTTTGTGAACCAAGGTCGGTAAGTATTTCTGATCCGTCTTCCAAGACTTCGATCATTGCATGGATCGGCTCCACGCCTGGCGCTCGGATCACAACCTCATTGGACATTAACGTTCCAATCAAGATGCGGTCTCGAACAGGAATGGTTTGAGGTGCTTGGTTTGGTAACGTAAACCTGATTTCTAGGTTCATTCAACTACCTCTGAACAACGATAGAACAATCGACCTTGTGGGCTCTACAGATAGTGCTTACCAATATTATCGCGTCAAATGGGCAAAATGGGAAGAGCCGTCACCCGGGATAGTTAAAGAGGACATCAATAACTTTAAAATTCGCCCATGAAGCCAAGGCTCTAGGAGCCGGCATTATTTTGCTTTAGAACCCTTCTCTTCTTCGATTCGACCGATGACGATAAAGGCTTTTTCATCTACTTCTGTTGGAGGACCATCTACTTGTGCAACCTTCGAAAGCTCCTCTTTGGCCTTATCAAGTTGACCCAGCCCCTGGTAGGTATTCAAGGCACAGCTAAATAGAGCGGGTTTATAAGTTTTTTTCTTTGACTTAACGCGATCACACAGGGAATCCACTTTCTTAGGGCGATTGGCAAGCCGTTCGGCTTGAAGAACTCCTGTGAGAGCAAACCAATCGTTTTGCATATTACCTAACATCTTTTTTGCGGTTTCAAAGTCACCGTATTTCAAAGCAAAGAATCCGATATTGAGCCGAGCTGGCTCAAAGTTTCGAAAGTGCTTCAAGGCCTCATTCCAGTAATAAAGTGCTTCTGGTAAGCGATCGGATAGTAGTTCAATCATTCCACGAGCTGTGTCTGCCGCCGCTAGAACTCGTTTATTTCGGGAGCCGCTGATCTCTCCAAGCCAATGGTCGGCCATTGAGAAGTTTCGTTTTTGAATTGCCGTTAGGGCCAACTCAAGCATCGCAGACTCTGGTATACTTCGGCTAATATCTATTTTTAGCTCATTTAGGATAATCTTGCGGGCAATATTAAATACCACTTGGAGATCTGCACCAGCTAATCGCTTCAAACCCATAAGAGCCACCAGTTCACGCTTCTCTTTGGCTGTAGCGCGCTTCAAATCGGACTCTAATTCATTGGATAGTTCCGCAGCCTTGCGCCGGTCCACTTGAAAAGAACTCAGAGGGCTATTGGTAATGCTAAACGTTAGGAGCTTATTATTTGCTGATACTTTTCCCGAATAAGCGGCAGACTTTGAGTTACTATCTTTGCCTTCATCATCGTCTTCTTGATCCTCTTCCAGTGTCGATACATTGATCGACTTAGGGCCAGAAGCACAAGACGCTCCGAGAATTGTCAGAAAGCACAAGAGTACGCGATAAATGACGATCAAACCTAGTCTCCTTGAACCGCATTGACAATACTGGCTGGGAGTTCTGATCCCATAAAATCTGGTGTCACCACATAATCGTCAAATTGGAATTTACTGCCATTGATACGAGCAATTGCATTGATCACTCTAACGGAATAGTTATTGTAAACTTTATATTGAGTAACCGTCTGCTGAGCAGTCTTATACCAGTTCGCTGCTGCTGCGCGAATCTGCTGGATCTGAGGCCCTAGCTGTTTGATCACATCTTCTTTCTTTGCTCCTTGGATGCCTGGCGGATTAGCAAGGAGATTCGCGAACTGCTCATTGGCAACTCCAATCTGATGTAAGGCTGCAGTTCCCCAGTAGGAATCCTTCGTATTAACAACCTGGGCATAGGTTTGCTCAAGTTTCTGAAGCATCGCAGCCTTGTTCTGAATCGATGCCAACAGCTTCTCCACTGTGCCACCTACTAGCCTAACCTTAAGATACTGAGCGAGGATCGGGTCTGCTTGCTTAAATGCCAACTCTCCTATATAGCGGAGGGCTTCTCCATTGACTCGGTTTGGATTTCTTGAAAATTCGGCGCGCATATTAGAAACTGCGCGACCAGCCTGGCTGCCTTGGCCGCCATAGGCTGAATAGATTCGATAGTAGGCGATAATTTTCTGATTAGCTGTGAGCTTGAATTTGGGCAAATAGATGTTGTTGATAATCTGGACCATCTGCGAGGATCGTTTGGCGCGAAATGCTCCTAGAATCAAACGTTCCACATAGGGCATCGCACCATCAGGGTAGCGATTGGCGAAGCCATTGCACACTTGTAAAGCCTTGCTGGTGTTTAAGGCTAACTGGAGCTCACAGGCACGAGCCAAGGCTCCAGCAGCTTCTTTGGTTTTCGGATACTTTCGATGGTATTGAAGAAAATATGAGGACGCCTTATCAAAATCCAAAACACGCTCATAGATTTGCGCGACTTGTAGTAATGATTCCTGCGCCTGAGGCTTTCTAGGAAAGCGCTTTACGATGACAAGGTAGGCTGTAATCGCATTAGGGATCGCTCCCGCCTTAATGTAATCTACGGCAGCGTTGTACCACAACTTATCCACATCGGGATCTTTGGGATACTTTCGGGCCTGAGCCTCGTATCGCTGGGCTCGTTTCATCAAGTCTTTCTCTTGACCAATCGCTTCTTTTTCTGCACCTCGTTGCAAGCCTCTAAGTTTAGCTCCCATCTTGCCCTTGCGATAAGCGGGTACTTTCAAAAAGCGATAAGAAAGCTGCAAAAGCTCTTTTCGATCGTTTGCCATCATAGGAATGAGCAATTCAATGGCATTGGGGCCTTCTTTATCTTTCGGATACTGAAGGGCTAGCTTCTTAAGATAGCCAATCGCATCTTTTTTATGGCCAGAATGGTAGTAAATATTGGCAATACCCGTGTCACAGCTTTTTACACGCTTCTTGTCCCGTGGATACCAGGCCACATATTTATTACATGCCTTAATATAGTTCTGAGCCCTGCTTGAAATTGGCCGAGGTTTCGAAAAGTCAGGCTTTCTCTTTTTTAGTACTTTAAACTCTGGCTCGAAATCCTTCACAAAAGAGTTCACCATATAAATCGAAACTTCTTTATGAATATTGGTATTTTTCTTGGTTTTGGGATTGAACCGAACTGCCTTTTGCTTGCCTAGGGATGCAATCTCAGCATAGTACTTACCAGCTTCTTGGTAGTTCTTAAGATAGTATTCGATATCTCCTAGGTAATACTTGATTCCGGGCACCTCAGGTGCAGTGGGATAGTTTTTCAAGAACAATAGGTAACCCTTCTTCGCTTCTTGATTGAGGGCACGATTATTATCTTTGATCGCCTTTTGGTGAGTTAAACTAGCATAATAAATCATTTGATCTTTGATGCTGGATTGAGTCTCGGCGACAAGGTTCTTTTCATTACGCCTTGCCCAGCCACTCCTCGGGCCGTAGAGTGCTGGAAAACGGCCCAATTCCTTCCAAGTTTCGTTATAGTTGCCTAATGCAGCATTTAGACTCACGATTTCCTTCTGCGCTTCTGGGGCTGTGGGATCATAGGGAACGGTTGTCTGAAAGCGTTTCAGAACCTTGATAGCCTTCTTATACTCACCTTGATCAGCTAAGATCTGAGCTAGTAAGGTGAGGAAGGGGCCGATGTAGTTCTTGCCTCCATTGGCTCGATAGTAAGATATGGCCTGCTCGATTTGCTTCAATTCCGCAAAAGCGTAGACCATATCCCGCAAGGCTTCTTCTTTAAGTTGACTGGCACCTTTCTGGTTGGTTCGGCCTGCATCTCGCACCAATTTTTTCCAGTAGCCTAGGGCCCTTCTATAATTTGAGAGGTTGAATGAGCACCAGCCAAGCTTGAATACCGACCAGAGATAGCGCTTAGACCGCTTATACTTTAGAGCCTTTTTGAAATTTTTCTGAGCATTGCGATAATCATTGCGTTCAAAAAAGTAGTCTCCAAGTGATGCATAAGCGTCGCCAGTGACTTCAGAGTTAGGGTAGTTTCGAATCAGTTGGTTGAAAATTCTTGCCGCATCTTTTTCCTTACCCAGATACTGAAGTGCTGCTGCCTTATTGTAGGTGATGGTATCTGCAGTCCTTGCTTTTGGAAATTCTTTGAGAATATCGGAACTCTGTTTTACCACTAACTTCCAGTAACGTAGAGACTGTTTACCAGTCATTTGAGGCTCTGGCCCCTTACGCCCTCGGGCTTCCCAGCGTTTCCACTGTTGGTCGTAGCGTCGCTCCTCTTCCGATCGCACGTAGGTTGCCTGTTCCATATAGAGGTTTAGAATTCGTTCTTGAATTTGAAGTTTTTGCGGGGATTTTTTCGGAAGGGACTTGGCTGTTTTTTGCAAGTAGCGAACCGTCTTATCGATACCTTTGATCAACTTGCGTTCGACTCGCACTGAAAACATCGCCGAACGAGACAAACGAGGACCTTGCACCTTCTGGCGATCCCTTTTAACGCGCTTTCTTTCTTTCACATCAAGAACGGCACGTTTCTGTTCTTGGGTATAAGCTGCAGGGCTGTAAACCATGGGTAGGACAATAAGAGCCAACCATAGTCGAAGGATTTTCATAGACATCTACTTCCCTTTTGCTTTCTGACACTTACTCTCAAGATTGTATACATAAAAGCCAAGCTCATCTTCCCAGTATTCTCCTTCAAAGGGCCAATACTCAAGGGTTTCATTGATATTGAGTTTTTGCAAACCGCCGATGAAGTCAACACGTTTAGAACCTCGATCAACATTTATCAAGGAGCGGAGTTTTTGAAGCTTTCCAAGCTGCATTTCAGCGACGATGAGTTTGGTTTGATTTGATAGTTCAAGGAGTTGTGAGTAGTAAGTCGTGCCCTCTTTAAACATTAAACGACCAGCGTTGGAGATAGCCGCTTTCTTCTTCGATTTTAAAAAGTTTGCAAGGTTCTTTAACAAGCCGCTGGATCGCCAGGCTCCATATCGCCTCAAGATATCAAGCTCTCGATCAGCGAAGCGAATAGTATCACGGGCACCTTTGTAAGCGTCGATCGAGGATAACTTCTTGATGATCTGCTCAGCGTCCCGATACTTCCTAAGATTTCCTCTTTTATAATCATAAACCAACTTGTAAAAGCCTTTAGCATCGCCACGGTAGCGATTCAGCATCGATTTAACGTCACCATAAACTGGAGCGTAGCGTTTCTTAAACTGGCCCATGGAGTCCTTCACACTATCATAGCGACAAAGCCTCAGGTAGGTGATGGCATTGAGAATGTAGCTTTCAGGAAAAAACCGATTTTCGAAAAATGGTGAGTGCAAGGTATGGATATTACCCAGTGTATTGTTGTATTTTTCCATGAAAAAGAAGGCCCAAGACGATTCCCATAGGGCATCTAGCCAGTTTTCTGAGCTGCGAGGAATCTGCCCATAATAGCTGATCGCCTGGGTGTATCTTTTGTTCTCGTAGTGGACCCTTGCAATATTCATGAGAGACATCTCTCGCATCTCATCATATTGCTTTTTTCCTCTGGTACCAGCCAAGACTTTCTCAAAGTAAGCAATACCTCGGGAATGGCGACCAGAAATATTTGAAATAACCCCTAGATGAAAAACCGCACCCAGATAGTAGTCGCTACTGGTAGGCACTTTCTTGAAGAAATCCGCAGATTGTTCAAAACTCCTCTTGCCGAAGGCTTCGATACCCTTGTAATAAAAGTAGAAACCCCTTGCCGGCCCTGGAACATCAGATAATCTAAGTTTCGTTTTAAATAGCTTCACTATATGAGAACGACCAAGACTAAGCTTGGAATTGATCTTGCCAAGCTCTTCTAAGGCCGACCGGAAGAACGGGTTCGAGGCGCGACGACCTCGTCGGACGATGATACTGTAGTACTTGGACGAAGAGTAGAGCAAACCGTCTTTTTGTAAAGACTGGGCAAGCCCCCATTCGGCCTTGCGCTTCTCCGATCGCTTCTTGGTTGTTGAGAAAGTTACAAAGTACTCATTAGCAGCACGCTTATAGTCCTGTTTTGCAAATAGAGCTTTCGCTCTCTTGTAGTCCGCCGAAGCAGGCTGCGAAAGAAGCAGAAAAAAGACTAGCCATTTCAATTTTTTCATCATCTATAAGACTCAACTAGAAGAAAAATGATGTTCCAAAATGCAGCGTGATCGTATCATGAGGAAAACCATCCTTAAATTCTCCACTTTCCTGTACCTGCTGCGGACTACACTCGGCATCTAAGGTATTGTATAGAAATCGATGAACTCTAAAATCTAGCTTATAGGCTTGGGTCTTCGAAACAAAGTAGCGTTGACCTGCACCCACCATAAACGTTGGATAAGAGATGGTTGTGTCTTCGGGGAGAGCTTCGGCATCGGGGTTTTGTTCGAAGTCCGGTTCATCACAGAAATCGCTGTACTGCCAATTAATTCCCGTTGTGCCAAAACCACCTTGGACATAGGTATCAAAGTAAATGAGACGCCCTGAAGCTAGCTGCCACTTCCCATAGATCGGCGTCCATTGGAGAGCGAGTTCGCCATTGAACTGCGTCCTGAAGATCTGTGTCTTAATTTCAAACTCATCGAACAAGATTCGCTTGTCTTCTTTGTTGACATTGAAACCGTAAGATAGGGAAGCTTCTATGGCCAAGCTTTCAGAGAAATGGTAGGCAGCTAAACCAGTCGCCATGAATGTATAGATGAAGGTTTCATTCATGATCGTCGATAACTCCGCACCTAACTCCAGACGATTCGACTTATTGAAGAATCGCGGTCGGATCACCCGGATTTCAACATCTTCGAATTGATCAGCTAAGACATCGCCACAAGAAAAAGACAGACACAGCAGGCCTGCCACGGACTTTGTTAGCCAGTTTGTTAGCTTCATTTTAATGCCTTAGACCTCTCATATCGTCTCTTTAGCCACCATCAACTTGAATCGGATAAACTCAGCTTGCTGACCCGATATCATAATGCGTCGTAGGAGTCTAAAATCGTGTTTACGATCCATCTCAATGGTTATCGTTCCGGGCTTGGATTTCTTTTTGTCTTCGGGATCTGTTAGGTTCGAAGCTACTTTTTGGTTCTGAATAGCTAGCTTCTTAAGCTCCTTAAAAACCGAGTTGATGCCTCCTTGAAATACATCATCTTCAGGGATTTTGCCATTTTGGAGATCGACAATCTTATTATCGTTGACATAGATTTCGTTTCGATTGACAACGATGCTTGGCACTTCATCCATAGTGACAAGGGTTACCGAGTCGGGCAACTCTAAGTTCTCATCAACATCATGCTGGGTGGGGTCCGTTGAATAACTCATCAAAAGAAATGTTAGTAGAATACTAAAAATATCAAGCATTGGCATGATATTCAGCGATAAGGTTTCTCCGCCGTCACCACCTACCGAAGCCATAGCTACTCCTTATAAAATCACGCTACCCATGACTACTTTATTATATAGAAATCGACTTGGATTGCGGCTATCCTGCCCACTGCCACTATCTTCAGGCTGTGGTAAGCTAGGATCAGTTTCTTTCAAGGTCTTTATCGCATCTAGCACTAGGATCATTTGATCGTATTTAACATTATCGTCTGTAAACATTGTGACTTTATCAGACTCAGGAACATCGGTTTTGAGTTGGATCAGGTCCTGATGAAACTGTTCAAGCCCTTCTTCATCTAGTTTGTAGTCCTTTTTTTTCTCATCTTCTGGAGGCTCAGACCAACTAGTTGTGAGCAGGATATTGGACTCTTCTACATCGACCCGAATCGATAGTGAGCGAGTCGGCTTATCATCCTTTAGATCTGGAGAATTTGAGAAAAATGGCACCTGGACTTCAAGTATACCCAAGCCAATAAAAGAAGCTGAAACCAGAAGGAACGTGTTCAACATCGAAAAAATATCGATAAAAGGCATCACGTTCAATTCAGGGGTCGTTTCTTTGGGCTTTTTATACCTTTTCTTCTTAGTACCCACTTTGTCACCTCAACTAGGCAAAAGTTTGTGCTCTAAGCACGACTTTTGAGTTTCATCTTTCGCGTGTAAAGCAAGTCAATTAATTTCGCTGCATTCTTTTGAATATCCTCGTTGAGTGCCCCCTGCTTTGCCTGAAGCACACCGTAGGTGAAGAGACAGAAGAGTGCTACCGAGAGCCCAAAAGATGTTGCGTTCAATGCTTCGGCGATACCTTCGGCGAGTAGAACTTGCTTCTGAGCACCGGTAGCCTTGGCAACCGCTGAGAACGATCTCATCAATCCAAAAATTGTACCAAGAAGCCCCAAGAGTGTAGCCACGTTTGCAGTAGTCGCCAAAAATCCTACCGTTTTATTGACCTTCGGCGCTGCCGAGAGGATCGCATGGTCGACGGCGTTTTGAATTTCTTGGCTGGAGTCATTGGACCGCTTCAAGCCTTCCGCCAACACATAAGGCAAGAGTTTTGGTCGCGCTTTTTTGCAAAGGCGAATCGCATTTTCAATCGAGTTATTCATGACCATCTTCTGGACCATCGCCATGAAACCCTCACTGTTCACCAAATCGTAGACCATCCAAAGGCGGTAGGCTCTCTCTACCACGATAACCATGGAAATCAGCAAAGTAGCCAAGATCGAAAACATGACCGGATAGCCACCATGCTCAAAATATGTATGTAGCGCTTCCATGAGGGACCGTACCTCCAAAATAGGTAAAATATAGATCTGTAGTGATTAAACTCAGGGCTTTTACTAAAATTGTACGTATGGTGTAACGACCCTGTCAACCATCCTGGGTTACTAGCAAGTCTGTTCTGATTGAGTTACAATGAGAAAAGAAGGAATTCTTGGATACCTTAAGATAGTTGGCTGGCAAGCTGGAGCACCCCATGAAACAGACAATCCTTTATGTCGACTGCCACGGGTATAAGCCTTTACCTCCTGGGGAAACTCTGCGTATCATTAGCAGCCAATTTCAGGTGGAAAGTGTCACTGACTTGCCTTCAGCCCTAAGTGTTCTTGAAAACATTGACCCTATCATGATCATGGTCACCAATAACCCCAACTATGAGCTGTTCACAGAGTTTCGCAAGCGGCAACCAAAAGGCTCGACCATTCTCGTCACAGCCATGCCGATGAAAGAGTACTCGGCAGAGCTTCGTGGTGTTGAGGAAACACTCATCGACCATGTAGTTTCCAACAAAATCAAGGATGCTTGGACCACCCATGACTTAAGGATCACAATTTCAAAGCTCTCATCTGGTGACATCTTCGGCGTTGAAAAATACCTTGCCCCAAACACCACCATCCACCACGAAGTGATTAAATCATCAAAAGAGCGGGAAAGGCTCAACAATAAGGTGATGGAGTTCGCTCAAGCTTGCCATCTTGGTCAGCATACATCGCGCATGGCCTTTGGCATCACCGAAGAACTTCTCATGAACTCCATTTATGATGCTCCAGCAGCTGCAGGTATCGATCGATTTCGAAATATAGATCAAACCACGGCCATTCACCTTCAGGAAGGTGAGCAAGGTCAACTTAGTTTTGCCTGCGATGGCCGCATTCTTGCGATTTCAAGCTCAGACCCTTTTGGAGCGCTAAAAAAAGATAAGGTCTTTCAATATCTCAAGAAAGTTCTCAAGCGAAGCTCTACCGAGGGCCTCATCGATACCAAACGGGGAGGTGCTGGCCTTGGTCTCTTTAAAATTCTTTACTCCTCACACGCCATAGTCTGTAATGTGGAAGAAGGTAAGAAAACGGAAATCATGGCTCTGATCGACGTCAACGATCAACTCCGAGACTTTTCGACGATGGCCCGATCGATCCACTATTTCTCCATACCTTTTTAAGACCTCAGATATCAGTCCTTAAAGAACTAGAATTCCGTGCTATCCTTTGATATTTTTCTAAGGCCTTGATAGATCTCGTCTACTGTTTCGTAAGAAAAAAATACTCACGATCTGAGGCTTGTGATGCGAATTAAATAAGAGTGCTTTGTCAGACTCAAATCTTAAGATAGAGGCAAGACTCTGATGCAGTCACAGGAGCAAGCAACGATTCATAAGCGCATCTCTGATGACTTGATCCCCTCATGACTGAGCACTTTGTACTTCAGGAGGTCCCCTAATGAGCGAAGAGCCAAAAGAATACCGAATTCTAGTTGTCGACGACAATCCGTCAATTTACGAAGACTTTCGAACTATCCTATCCCCACGAAGCGCATTTACCCAGGACCTTCAGGATCTTAGTAAGAATCTATTTGGAGAGGAAACCGACCCGCAAACCGACTCTCGGCCGAACTATCCACGCTATCGCTTGGATTATGCGGCCCATGAGATCGAAGCCAGTCAAAAAGTTGAACAGTCGATTAAAGAGAACGATCCTTACGCGCTGGTATTCATGGATTCGAGAATGGCTCCCGGTCTCGACGGTGTCCAGGCGACCAAAAAAATTTGGGTCACTGACCCCAATATCGAGGTTGTACTGTGCACAGCTTACACTGACTACACCTGGCAAGAGATTATCGATATCATTGGACTATCAGATCAGTTCCTGATTCTCAAGAAGCCCTTCGACATATCTGCAGTTAAACAGCTTGCGTCGACACTCACCCATAAGTGGGAATGCAAGCGAGACCTAGATCTTTATCTCGATCGCCTCGAAAGCCAAACACATGAGGTTTCGGAAAAAGCCCGCGAATCCATCTCGAATCATGAGAAGGAATTTTTAAAAGACCCAAAGCGAATGGCCCTGGAAGATCTTCCCGACTTAGGCCAGCACTCCAATTTCTTAAGCCAGATCGCTGAACTAAAAGCTTTAGAGTTTAGCAGACTCGAAAACGACTCAGCCAAGGCCCATCAGACGATCAATCGAGTTAATAAATTAATGAAAAGTTTAAGCAGTCTTCATGATCTACCACTCCCACCACAGAAAACTGAACCAATTACCAATATCAGAGATCTAATGAAATCCATTGTTGACGACTACCAGAAGTCTTTTGAAAAGGAAGGAATAAGCTTTGAATTGAATCAAGGACAGGGCCAGATGTCTGCATTTGTTGACCAACAACATATGAACTTCGTCATTAAAAACCTCATCAACAATTCAATCCATGCGGTTCGGCGCAGCCCTAAGAAAGCCATTTCCGTTTCGCTTTGCGAGGACAATGACAAGATTATTCTCCGCTTTCAGGATACAGGTGGCGGGATTCCCGCAGATATCAGAGAAGATATTATGAAGCCTTACTTTTCCACCAAATACCCAGGAAACAGCTCAGGGTTAGGACTACCTCTTTCCAAGTCGATCATTGAGCAGTACCAGGGTAAGCTATACTTAGAACAAACCACAGCAAATGGCTCCCTGTTTACCATTGAGTTACCTACACAAAATAGACCATAAAAAAACCACCCGTTAACGGGTGGTCTCACTCTTTGCGGGTTTGAACCTCTTTTTATTCAACAGCTACAGTACAAAAAGCACTGATGGCGCTGGATGCCGCTGTTGGCGGACAGTTATCTGCGGTCTTGTTGGCATCATCAGACACTGGAGTAGCCATGGCTGTGAACGTCGTGAGAGACGTGATACCTGCCACTCCTGAAACATCTGCCAACAGGGAGCCACTAGCGTTCAGCTCTTGCAAAACTGTTAGAGTCGAAAGACCGTTTAAGTTTGCAACTTCTGTGTTGGACAAATTTAAAATTTTAAGCTTTGTCAAGGCTGCTAAAGGCGATGCGTCCGTGACTTTGAAAAGCTGGCTCGCGTCTAGCTCAGTTAAGTTTGTTAATGAAGCGACTGATGTTAGGACTTCAATATCCGTTCCGCCAATATCTAACACCTGGAGCCTAACAGAGTCTTTTAGCACCTCTACCGAAGTCACAGGATTTCCCGAAATATCAAGGCTTGTTAGGTTGGTGAAACTTGCAAGTACGCTAATGTCGGATATTAGGTTACCACTTAGATCAATGTTTCTCAAATCGCCGATGCCGCGGAGAGGACGGAGATCTGTAAGGCCACGGCCGGAAAGATCAAGAGGGTCCATTCTGGATGCCTTACCGGCAACAATTCCGCAGAGGGTTTCATTGGTAATAGCCCTTAGCGCCTCGACGGTGGCCTGAATTCCTGGATCAGGATCTTCGTCGAAGCAATAGTCATTAAATGTCTTATTTTCCTCGGCTCGTTCATCCACTTCTTCTGGAAGGGGTATTGCTCCTCCAGTGTCGCTATCATCAGTTACTGCTGCCTCTTCATCATTGGACTCTTCAAACCCTTTTTCCTTACAGGAAAACGTCAGAGCAAGGGAAAGTGAGAGCGTCACTGCAAGTCCCCAAATCCTCATACTTTTCACCCCTTTAGTCATAGTATGGTAATGGCTGCTTATCGGCTCGACTTCCGCAAAAATTTAGGGGAAAAAACAGGCTCTTGTCCAAGTCCTTGACACCCCGATGAGGCGTAAACATTCTTACCGAACCGCAGATTTCAACGAATACTAACAATATCAACATATTAAACCTTCTCGAACTTTGGTCAGACCATTGCACAAGCTTCCGATGAGCGGAAGCTTGTTTCTACTTCTTTACGACCTGCAATTGTTGCTGACGTAAAAAATGTTGTTTTAGGAGATGTTTATGTTGAAATTGACGAATCTTGCAGTTGTTCTTTCGTTAGGGCTTCTCGGTTTTGCCTGTAACTCTGCAAGCAATCACAGTGCGGAAGATCAAACCGCGACACCATACGGTGGAGAAATCGATGGTGGCGACAATGGTGATGACTTCCTCGAAGAAGATTGCATGACTGATTACTGGGGTTCCGGTGATGAGGATGGCAAGGGTAAAGGAAAAGGCGAAGACAAGGATGACGATTACGATGACCCTACCCAAAATGATGACCCATCACAAAACGACGATCCGTCTCAGAATGATGACGACGATAAGGGCGACGACGATGATGATAAGGGTGATGATGGTGACGACAAGGGTGATGATTACGAAGACGACGAAGATACCGATGACGATGGCAAAGGCGATGATGCTGGCGACGATGACTACGTCGACCCTACTGACCCAACTTGCGAAGTAGAAGGTAAGTAAGGCCTACGGGGAGAGCTTATCTCCCCCTCTGCACCCCCTATTCAAACGGCCTACCACTTAAGGCTTCGACCACCTTGATGAACTCGCATTCGTGGCCTTTGGCAAACTGGAGCAGCTTGTCTAGCCAACTGATATCGAAAGCTACCCACGAAGCTCGGGCATTGTGAAAACAAAGTAGGTATACAGCCTAAAAATCCTAGATTAAGAAACTTCATTAAGCTTCTCTCCACCCTGGACACTTGGCTGGTTTGCCCTGTGTCGCATACGCCTCTAGGATAGAGATACTATCGCTGCTACCCAACGGGGGCCTTAGTGCAGGATCTAAGCACCTGAAAGCCTTCTCAAATTTAGAAATTAATTAGTTTCAACTACATCAACACCAGATCGGGCTGAAGGGGGTAACGGAATACCTAAGTCTGAACCTAAGTCCTGTGGAATATCGTAGAACGTTCCTAAAAAACCAATGAAGGTACTAAGAATTTCGGATTTGCTGCGAACCCCAACTTTTGTGTTGATGTTCTTCACGTGAATTCTAACTGTGTTTTGGCTGATTCCCAAGCGCTTGGATATTTCTTCAGCATTCACGATGCGGCTTACCAATAAAGTGAGTACGTCTTGCTCACGCTTGGATAAACTATACTTGCGGCTAAATTCTGCAATGGGAGCTTTCAATGACAACATCCTCACTGATTGATTAAAAGTACGTGATGGCCAATGTGGCAACTATCTTACGGGTTAGTAAGATTTCCTTCTGTTTTTCAAGTGCGACGCACCTTATCGTAAAACTTAAGAAATTTTAACTAGTAATATCTAGTAATACCAAGCTTTGCAGATCCCTGCATAAGCCATTACCCTATCTGATATCAGATTAATTTCATTATATATTTTATGCTAGTCGGAATCAAGGTAAACCTTACTCCAACGTAAGGTTTTGAATAGTCTAATTATTGTAGAAAGAACTTGTCCTGGGGGTTCCTATTTTTAGTTTGCTGTCTGGTTTAGTTAGCTGATTTTGACAGCAGATGCAATTAAGGACGAACTCATTGTGACCAAATGCGAACGACAATTCATTTGCGCGAAAATCAAAAGCATGATTTTTTTAACTTAGATTCTATTTCCGCTTTCCTGAACAACAAGCATTAACGATATTTATTACATAGACATGAAAGCACTTCGGAACAATCATTCCATAAGAATCTGGCGATGGTATTCAAATCTTGGGCTCGAATACGCTAAAATGGTCATAGGCGTAATATTGCTGGTGAAGATATTTGCCCTGTGACTCCAAATAAAGGATGCTAGAGGATGAGCCCACAGTCGATTCTTAGATACCTTGCCATATTCTTTTTTTCCTGTGTCTTGATTAAACCAGAAACCTTGCCTGCTCAAGCCTTCGACCGGGGTTATCAATCTTATCTCAATGGCAATTATCGCAAGGCGAAAAAGTTCTTGAGTCAGGGTCTCAGGCAAACCAGTGACCGTTATGATAAGGCGCTTATCTATAAGCTTCTAGGCCTTACAGAATTTAAGTTAGGCAAACGCTCGAAAGCTGCAGCCTACTTCAAACGAGCCCTCAAACTCGATCCAACCCTCACGATCAGTCGTGAGGAGTCTCGCGATCGTCGCGCTATCGCTCTTTTCAAGCGCACTAAAAAACAGATCAGGGGCCGATCCCGTGGCTCAAGCTCTCGCAGCTTCAGGAGTGCAAGGCGCAGCCGACGTTCTATGTCTCGCCAAGAACCTGCTAGCTCTGGGGGGATCATGACTTTCTTACCATTTGGCTTGGGGCAGTTCTCTCAGGGTAAAACACTACTGGGAGCAGGATTGGCGGCTGGACAAGCCTTGGGGATCTTGCTGTTCTTCGAAAGAAACAGTGCTGCTGACGCGGCTGATGCAGAGGCATTGCAGGTGATCGATGAACAGGAGGCCTCATCTTCGTTCTCGGATGAAGAGTTTAATGCTTATCTGGATGCCAACGAGCAGTTTGTAATTGCTGCCCGCGAAGAGGCTCAAACCGGATTGTTTTTGTTCTTGGGTCTTTATGGAGTCGGCGTAGCTGAAGCCGTCTTAAACCCACCACGGGAGCCAGCGAGAGGCCGCCGCGGACGCAGACGGGGCGCCATTGAAGAGGCTAAGAATCAACTGGCCAACAACGAGGTTTTAGAGAGCATTTACCTGGCACCGGAACGCCCAGAGCCCAAAACTTGGAAGGTAGACGTCGTGCCTCAAGCATCAGGAGCGGTTGGGATGATCACCTGGACAAAGTCCTTGTAGATGCTCAGAGAGCCCGGCACTTATCAAAGGGAGCACAACCTATGAGACAAGGCTTGGTTAAAAAATGCGAGGAAATAGTAAAATCGTAGAGAGTTTTGCTCCCCTTAACCATAGGATGTGTTTACACCGCACTCCAGTTAAGTACTTCCCACTTTTGACGCCTAGAAAACTGTTTTAGCCGAGGATCTGGATTGACGATCTTCGGATTTCCAACCCTCTGCAACATGGGCAGATCGGAATAGGAGTCCGAATAGAAATAACATTGTTCCAGATCGATTCCCTTACCATTGATCCACTTTTCCGCCAGATCTACCTTACCTTGCCCATAGCACAAGGGCTTTTCAAAAGTTCCGTTTAAGAAACCCTTGTCTGTGGGAAATCGATTGGCAATCACATCGTCCAACCCCCAAGCTTCAGCTGCGGCACGTGCTTGGTAGACTGAACTCGTGCTTAGCAAAACCAGCTGGTGTCCCGCCTTGCGATGGAAATCCAAAGCTCTCTGGGCACCGGGCTGAAGTCGCTTGTGTACCTCTTGGTAAAAAAACTCACGGGTATTTTTATCAACGTCTTTTTCACATTGCCCTTTGTAATGGCGCAAGGCCTTAAGATAGGCCAACTCCATATCCAAAAGGTTCAGGTGGTAAAGACTGGTATAAAAAACTGCGGTCCACATCTGCCATAGACTTATTCGTTTGTGGCGTCGTTCGTACTTTGCATACAATACCGCACTATTTACATCAATGAGGGTACGATCGAGATCGAAAAACGCGACAACACGAGTCATGGATGGCCCCTAAGCTGGATTAAATTTTTCGAAACAGTGACTCATAATTCACACGGTTTTAGGCGACGAATCAACCAAAAATTATGACTCTTTGCGACTTCCATCATCTTCTGTAGGATCCGCAACAAGCAACCAGCCCTCTTTGACCAAATCTTGAAGCAAGCCCAAGCCGTTGCAGCGAAGAGCTGCGCTCTTAAGCTCACCCCATAAAAAGGCTTGTTTACTGTCGCACAAGGCTTTCACCACAGGCAGGGCTTCCATCTCTACAGGAAATGGCTCCCCGTTGATATAAAGAACAAGTTTGTGGGTTTTTTGATACAGCATTCGCGCACCCAAAAAAGGCTCAAGGACATCATCATCTCTGAGGTCGTCGAGGCAAGTCGGATCCTGAGGCTCGGGCTTGTGATCGTACTTGGGAAGCGTCATATAGCGGCCAACAAAGTCGTTGAACAAGTCTCGATCTCCTAGAGTCGCCTGCACTTCGCGAAATAAACGATCAAGGCTAGCTTGATTCATTTCCCCAGAACTTTCTTGCAACTCTAAGTCGGGGTCTCGATACATGACCTCCCGTCGACCATGGAGCAAGACGTGATCTGCAAAATGACCAGCGAGTTCTTTGTTATGAGGTGCACGAAACCCTACCGAATAAGTCATAGACCTACCCTTGGCGATCCCATGGTGGGCAATCCCAGGAGGTAGATACAACACGTCGCCTAGATCTAGATGGAGAGCTTCGTAGTCATTGAACTCCTGAAGAATTTTTACATCGAGACCAGGAATGATTAGCTCCTCTTTCAATGGCTCTTTACCTATCCGCCACTCCCGTTGGCCAAAGCCTTGAATTAGAAACACATCGTACTGATCCACATGAGCTCCGACACTGCCTCCGTCTGGAGCGTAAGATACCATGACATCATCTACTCGCCAGTTGGGTACGAACCGAAACGATTCGAGAAGCTGGTAAACTTCGGGAATCCATTGTTCAACCCCTTGGACTAAAAGTGTCCAAGAATCTTGAGGAAGGGTTGTGAAGTCGTCTTCTTCAAACGGCCCGTGGCGGACCTCCCATGGCTTCACCCCGCCCTTTTCAAGGATAAGCCTCGACTCCACCCCCTGTTCACAACTGAGTCCGGCCAACTCTTCCGGTTCGAGAACTTCTCGTAAATATGCAAATCCATTTTTTATGAGCAATGGCTTTTTTTGCCAGTAGTTTTCGAGAAAGCCTTGGGGGTCAAGATCTACAAAATTAATTTGGTCACACATTAGGTAATCCGAACTAGGTGAAATTAATGGCAATTTATTTTTAGTTAATCGATTATTTTTCCTTAACTGGCTATCTAGTCAATGACTCATCCATCCTATACAACATTCGAGGTTCTCATGACTCGGTCTCTATTCCAATCAGTCAAGTACGGCGTAACCGGAATTTTTGCATTAGGGCTTATCCTGACATCCTGTGGCAAGGAAACAACGAGCGACCCCAAAATATATGGCGGTTCTAAAGTAAGCAAGGGCCAATGGCCCTCAACGATTGGCCTTGTGAGTGGCCGAGGTATCAATTGCTCTGGAACAGTAGTTCATCCCAACTTAGTTATCACCGCAGCGCACTGCGTTTCCGGGGTGTGGAGCCCGTCTTCGCTCAGCGTCTACAGCGGTGAAGGCAAAGAGGGAGGTCGAATTTCAGGCCAGTATCAGGTATCTCGCTTCGAAATTTCTCCCAAATATGGCCGCAAGACCTCTGGCTGGGATGACATTGCCTATCTGGTCCTTGAAGAACCATTCGATATTGAAGAAGCAGATATTCCAGAGATCCTTTTTGCTGATGATGAGATCGAAGAAGTCTTGGGCATTGGTAACTCAGTACGACTCGTTGGCTTTGGCACCCGAGATGGTGGTGGCTACGGAGTCAAGTATGAGGTGGACGCCGAGATCACGCGGGTTACTGACAACGAGGTTTACATTGGAAAAGATGGTAAAGACTCCTGCCAGGGAGACAGTGGCGGACCTGCCTACGGACAACTCGCCAATGGTGAGTGGCGGGTATTTGGTGTTGTCTCTCGGGGTGGACGCTGTGGCACTGGCGGTATCTGGGGCCGTATGAGTGCCAATATCTGCTGGGTCCAGGAAGACTCTGGAATTGATTTAGGACTCCCTTGCAACTAAGTTCTGTGAGCCCGCAAGGGCTCACTCCTTCCCTCCTGCGCAGAAACGTGCAACTTATGTTTGCACTCCTCCAAACGACCTGAATTCTTAAGAAGATCCTCTGCAATCAGGAAAAACCTTCAAGCTTTTTATCTGCTTGCCGATGGCGTCAATGGACTGACCTGAGGGCATGATGAAAGCAAGCCTACTTATCATCGCGAATTTTTGCTGGATGGCATGCAAGCCGCAAAAAACCGATGTGGAGCAACTGATTCAAGATCAGTGTGTGCAGCACCCCATCGCCTTCTATATGGCAGAGCAGGAAAGTGGTACTCAAATCTATCAATTTGGCCCGAAAGATACGGAATTTCGTGAGCTTTTGGAACAGCTGATCGATCGTTATCGCAGAACTGGAATTGACATTAGCGGTTCAGAAAAGCTCAAGTTGGTTCGCTCGTACGTTCCGCAGTACGTGGATTCATGCACCAGTTTTTTTGCTCCCGTTCAGCAGAGCTGTGAAAACTATGCCCTCACGAGCCCAGAGTTTAGAAATTGCATTAGGCCCTTCAACCAAAGCTTTCGGGAACAGTTGCAACTAAACTTTAGACAATCCGGTACAGAACGTCTTGATTTAGAAAACGTGACGTTCGACGAGCAGCTATCATTCTCATCAAGTCAAATTAACACAAAACATTAGTTTTAGTAATCGATTCGCGATATTTCTCAACGTCACCCGCAATTTTTGTGGGATTCCCAACATATTTCCTTTTGAGAAACGAAGTTTCAGGCCCTTAGCTCATGGCGCCATATTTGCATATTTCTCACCGACCAACATCAATATGTCGTAGGTAGGGACTAAGACTTGAATTACTTCAGTTTGAGCCTAGCACTCAGCTTGGGTTTGGCTTCCTGTTCTTCGGAGGAGCCCGTCGCCTCTCGTTACAAGAAGTCGATGGCAGCTTCCGCAGATGCCGAACCCGGGAGTCAGGACACGAAAACAACACTCCGTATTGACGAAACCATCCGCTCCACCGATTTTGGCTTAGAGGCCAACCCCAATATCGATGGCAAAAACTTAGCGGATATCATCATGAGCAAGGTCGCCGGTCGGGACGATGGCCAAAAGTGTAGCGCCTGCCATAACAATTCCTTAGCACTCGGTGGCTATTGGGTCGAATCTGCAGAAGACGAAGCCCTCACAGCGATCGACACCTCATCACCAATCGCCGACACGGGAATTGCCTGGGTCGGAGACGATGGCTGGGCCGAGCGGTTCGTCAATAACAGCACAAAACCAAGCAATGTGAAGACATTCATCAAGGCCTGGATTAAAAGCGGTTATCGCTAGATAGAGGTGTGCTTAGAAACCGAGGTCAAGCTGCATTGCAGCTTGCTTCGCAACGGGCGACTCAATATGGTTGAGATAGGCTAGCACCTGTTCCATCTGACCCAAGCCGAAGGGCTTGGGTAGGATCATATCCGGACGCTCCCGAGCCTTGCCATCGTTGCTGTGATACAGGCTTTGCCCTTTATCTGGCAGGCCCGTGATAGCGATGATGGGACAGCTTATGCCACGCTTACGAAGCGTCGCCGTCAACTCAAAGCCATCCATGCCTGGCATTCTCAAGTCGGTAAAAACAACGTCCATTTCATGAAGTTCTCGGCCATAGTCTAGAGCATCTTCGCCTCTTGAAACACCTGCTGAAAGAAATCCATGCTGGGATATGATCTCAGAGATCAGGGCTAGGATCCCAGGATCATCATCAACAATTAGAGCCGATTTTAGCATGATGTCTCACCAAATTCAGTTGAAGTACATCATCCTTTACGGCCACGAATGAATCGAGATCAACGAAGATTCTCTTGCCAATGAGAGTTCTTCGTCGACGTTATCTTTGGATTGCTTCAAATGAGTTACTGTGCAGGCGCTGCCTTTTGAACCGCAAGATTAAAGATCTTAAGAGACACGCCATCGGTCATGTAGAAGTGCAGCATAGGGGTTTCGTCAGCAGTGACTGAACATCCCCACAGGGCATAGTCAGGAATATTTTCCTCGGAATAGGTCTTAGCGGCTAGCTTCTGGCCCTCAGACAAATCGTTGCAAACCACCAGTGCTTGCTGATTACAGGCGAAAGAGCCATTGGTGACCTCGCCTGCGACTCCCTGATCGAGACAAGTCTTCAGCCGATCTGGCAGTTGCTCCCCAGGCACCACGTTAAGGGTGATAACTCCCTCTTCATCTTCACTTGCCACGGGAATGTCTGGCATCTCTGGCGGCGAAGGATCTTGGGCATCGGGATTTTCTCCCGGATTTTCCGGTTGAACACCTACGGCATCGCCACCATTTACCAGGATTTCGTCGTTGGGCGCTGTTGGATTTTCAGCATTTTGAGATTCACAGCTCATCGCTGCGATGCAAAGACAGGCAATCCAAGAGATTGCTGTAACGGGCTTCATATCTCACTCCTTTTTCCAGTCCTTTCCCCTTATCGGCTTTAGAATTACAAGCATTTAACGAAAATAGTCGCGAACTAGGAAACCTTATCATTCCATGCAGATAGCGGACTGGAGCAGCAGCTAGTTCATCGGTTTATAGCAAGCTACTAACACCCCCACTCACCAGAGGCAGTAAGCTTCAGTATTTGCAGTTCTTTTCCCGGCAGTTCCAAGATCATTCAAGACATCGTGACCCCTGCGTAAAAATTACCAATTTGTTACTCCTGATCCTGTATTGCAGATTTTTATTTGAATCTGGGCCTTTAAGTGATCCCCTTAGAGCAAAGATTCTGCGACTTGGACCATGTTCAACTCAAGCTGCCAGCCCTACCGAAGCCAAGGATGAGTCACCTGCGGCAAGAGTGTCGCGCTTTGCATTAGAGGGACAGATCATGACGAATAAGAGTATCCCCCATATCGTGTGGGCTTGGGCCACCTTGAGTGCCTGCGGGGTAAATGCGCCTCCCCAGTTTGTTGAGGCCCCCAAAAATCCGACTGAAGCACAATCAGAAGACGCGAGCCCAGCTCTGGCTAAGGAGTGGGTTGCTGGCTCAGCATCGGATCAATCCGTGAGTATCAATACCGGCTTTGGTCTTGTCAGCCATGAGTTTTCGTTAGCACAAGAGCCACTCACCGAAGAATCCTTGCGGCAGACAAACCGCCCAGTACAAACAATCACAGCCTTCCAAGGTCACGATGGTGATGATGCTACAGAAACTTTTGCTGTTTCCGAGGCTGGTCTTCTTGACCTCTTGATTGTGATTGATGACTCTGATTCTATGGATGGCTATCAACAACGCCTTGCAAACAGTCTACCCAATATTTTAAGTCATGTGGGCAATACGAACTGGCGAATCGCTGTGGCAACAACCTCTGATTCATGTCTTAGACAGACCATTTCAGGTGTTCAAATTCTTACGCGCAACTACTATAACTCCGACCCCACAGCAGCTCAAGAAGCCTTTAGAGAATTGATCGATGTGGGAGTTCGAAGTTCTTATGAACGGGGTATTCTCATGGCTGCCGATGCCTTGGAAGGAAAGTGTGGAGCATCCACCATTCCTTGGTTGCGACCCCAAGCGCAGGTTTCTGTTCTGCTTGTGACCGATGAGGAAAACTGCGGATCAGCATCCAACGAAGGCTGTCCTGGTGAGGCTCATGAAACAGCTTCCTACCTTACTGATAAGTTCGATCCAGACCCTGTGGTTCATGGATTGCTTCTGCTCCAAGATCCACCCGTAGCTAGTGATTCCTCTTGTCAGCAGTCAGGCTATTATGAAAACCCACCGAACCCTTCAAACTACGTGGATCTCATTACAACCACTGGGGGTATCTACACCGATATTTGCCAATCTGATTATGGCGTCGTTCTTGAACAGATATCACAGAATGTTGGGGACAAGATCAACGTCCAGTTTGAGCTAGCTTATACCCCCGTCGGAACCATGGGTATCAGTATCGATGGCAACCCTGTGAGCAGCTACTTCACCGACTCTAACGTTTTGACTATCACGGAACCCGTTGCTGATGGCTCATCACAAATCTCCATCACTTATAAGCACGATCCGGTGAGCAAGACTCGCTTCTTCTCGGCAGGTATGGCAGTAGACCCGGACACCTTATCAGTGCTGGTCAACAACACTGCAGCAAGCTCAGTAACCTATAGTTACAATTCATCAACCCGCCAGGTTGAATTCAATCAACTGCCCGAAGATCGGGCCCGGATCGATTTGGTCTTCCGCGAAGACACGCCCCTAGAAACTCAATTTACGCCGTCCCTAAGCTACCTAGAGGATTCGCTTAGCGTTTGGGTTAATGGCACTCCTCATACAGATTTTACCATCGACGAAGTTACCAAAAGGATTATCTTCGACGAGCCACCGACAGATGATGCAGAAATCAGAATTTCCTACGCTCGCGATGGCGATAAGACCGAAACTTACGATGTCGTGGGTGTTGAACCAAGCGACCTAGAGAATTTTCGCGTAGTGGATTTGGAATCCGGTGAACCGATCGAAGTGGAAATCGATGAGTTTGGAAAGTTAAAGTTTCCTTCGAATGACATTTACAATGGTCGCAAGGTGCGTGCCGAATACAACCTTGAGTTTGACGAAGACCAGAGGCAATTTAAGTTACCGATCCCCCATAGCATAGTACCCTCATCGCTCTCTATTTCTGCCGGTGGAGAGCGTCAGACCTGCGAGCAAGATGTTAAGATTTCTGATAAGGAGCTTAGCTTTAGCTGTAGTGATGAAGACTTCGAAACCATCGACATCAATTACACCGAGATCAAAGACTATCAAAACTCGTTCACCTTGGACTTCGATTATGCTGGGCCAGTGCTATGGCAAGTTTTTGTCGACGGCAAAGAGTTCGAAAGCTTTCACCTTTTCGAACAAACCGTAGTCATTCTACAGAAAGACTTACCCCCTGGAGCTAAGGTTAGAATCCAAGCAACCCCGCTCTAGACTGAGTCTCAATTCATCAAAGATCAGAAACGAAGGCCGAGTCTCAGGCCTTCGTTTTTTTATCTGAAAAGCCCCCCACCATCCCTCCAAAAGTCTCGCCATTATCATTCCGTTGTCACGCCTCCTTTATACTAGAATTTTCTATGTACTGACGTTAGATTGGAGGCCTTAGGCTTAGAGCAATCAAACTGCCGTAGTTACCATCCGTTAACAAGGAAAATTCATGCGGGTACCATTCATAGACCTTTCTCGAAGTATCAAACTCATTCGCGAACAAGTTCTAAACAGCTGGGAAACAGCGCTCGATAATTGTGAGTTCGTCGGCGGGCCAGCCGTAGCCTCACTGGAGAAAAAGCTGGAGAAACGCCTAGATGTAAGCCACTTCGTCGGCTGCAGCAACGGCACTGACGCCATTGTTGTCGGCTTGCAGGCTCTTGGCGTCAAGCCAGGAATGCGCGTCGCGGTACCCAATATGACTTTCTGGGCACCCTACGAGGCTATAGTTCAAGTTGGCGCCATACCCGTCCTGGTCGATATCGATCCCGACGATTTACAGATGTCTATCGACGAATTCAAGGAGGGTCACAAAAATCTCCGATTTGACGCAGCTATTTTTGTCCACCTTTTCGGTTGGAGTAGTGCTCGCTTGAAGGAGTTGCGCACGTTCTGTGAGGCAGAAGAAATCATCCTGCTTGAAGATGGCGCTCAAAGCTTTGGCGTTAAGGTTGAAGGTCAGTCAGTCTATTCAGGAGCGGCTCTTTCAACGATTTCGTTCTACCCTGCGAAGGTGCTAGGTGGCTCTGGGGATGGAGGCGGTATCATGACGCCCAATCCCAAGACTGATGAAACTATACGAGCGCTGTGCAATCATGGCCGCGCAGGACACTACACTTATGATTATGTCGGTTGGAATTGCCGGATGGGTGGCCTTAACGGTCACTATATGAATCATATGCTCGACATCATCGATGACTTGATCGAACAAAGATTAAAAGCTGAGCAATTTTACCAGGATTTTCTTTCCGACTATCCAAAAGATATCCGTGTCTATCGTGCTCCACAAGGAGTGGAAGGCAATGGCTACCTATCGATGATTGCTGGTATTAAGAAATCTGGTGACGAGTTGGCTGCCGGCCTAAAAAGCCTGGACATAGGCTGCGCAAGAACTTACCCACAAACTTTATGCGAGCAGCCACCGGCCGCCAAAGCGATGAGGACATCGGATTTGAGGCACAGCAAAGAATTTAGTCAAAGAGTGATTAATCTTCCACTTTTTGCTGGTATAACAATGGAAGAGTGCAAAGCATCAGCTGAAGCCCTTCGTTCCTTATTTTAATCTTCGTCATGATGAAAGGGGTATACGATGTCAGTGATCAGTTTTAAATGTACTGTTCAAGCTCCCATTGAGAATATCTGGAAAACACTCATGGACGAGGTTGAACACCCTGATGCCTATAATAACGGCATTCTAGGGGTGTCTATTCTGGAGCGATTTCATGACGGTGTGCTACGGAGCGTTAAGGTTCCCGATGCAGATGTTCGTGAAAAAGTCTTATACGACTATGAAAATAAAACCGTCGAATCTAAACTCGTAGGTCACCCTAGTCTTGTGGGTGTTATTCGCAAGGTTATTTCACCGAATATTGAAGATCCACAGAGCCATATCCTAGAAAGCCATATCGAGTGGGAAACCATAGACGATCGGGTCGATGGAATGATTCGCCGCAACATGGAAAGCTTCATCACCAAAGGTCTAGAGCGAGTAAAGGAGCGAGCCGAAGCAATTCAGGCTTAATCATTTTCATCAAGCCTTGTCACAGGCGGCGTCTAAGGGTATTATAGTGAGTATTTTTAGATAGTTGCCCTGCTGCCATGGTACGATGGTCAACTTTAGATGCAATAGTCCGATATTCCCAAAGAATAGTGGTTACAAGGTGGAGCTGTAGTATGGGCTTTAACCCAGAAGAAAAGACAATCCTAGTCGTAGATGATGAAGCTGATCTGTGTGAGATTCTCCAATTCGACCTTGAAGATGTTGGGTATAAAACCCTAACAGCCAGCCAAGCTCATGAAGCTCTCAACCAGATAGAAAAAAACCACGTCGACCTCGTAGTTTCCGATATTCGGATGCCGGGAGGTGATGGCGTCTACCTTCTCGACTCTTTGCGAGAAAAGGACATCGAAAACCCTCCTGTGGTTTTCGTTTCTGGTTTTGCTGATATCACGGTGGACGAAGCTTATCATAAAGGCGTGAACAGCGTGTTCTCGAAACCTTTAGCTACCGAGAAGCTCTTGTCTTACATTGAGTTCTCGCTAAAAGAGCCCATGGAGCGCTGGAAACGGCAAACCGATTGGACCAAAGAGTCCTCCATTCAGCTAAGCTTTGCTTCGATCTCCGAGGCTAAAAAGAGCCACAAGCTAGCTGTGGGCCGCGGCGGAGCCTTTGTCGCCCTCGAAGATAGCTTGCCTCGCGCGAGCGAAACCTTTCACTTCAAATTCGATATTGAAGACAGCCAATCCACATTAGAGGGCCTTGCTGTATGCCGCTGGCAACGGAATAGCGCAGGGGAAGAGGAGCGGCACCCTAAAGGCGTCGGGATCGAGTTCTTGGAGTTGACAGATGCTAGTATCGTGTTCCTCAACAAGTACACCCAAGAGAATGCGATCATCGCTCAGATCCCCATGTATTAGGCTGCTTCGTGAATCTCGTCATGGTCACGACAGTCCAAAGGTAAAATCACAAGAAAGTCCGTTTGAGCATCTAGCTCAGACGTAACTTCTATCCGCCCCCCAAGGTCGTCGATAATCTGCTTACAGATGGAGAGCCCCAACCCAGTACCGCCAGCATCGGTCCGTGTTTTGCTGCTTTGTATAAACTTATCGAAAATGCTAGCAATTTCATTTTCTGGAATGCCAACCCCTCGGTTACTAATTTTAATATATATTTCTTGCGATGCCTCAAAGCAAAGGCCATACATAATGTGAACTTGTGTCCCTTGAAACGAGAATTTAACTGCATTGGAAAGAATATTACGTACCACTTGCATAATTTTTTGATAATCGACATAGGCTTGTTTATCTTCTAGGTCTCCTGAAATAACTAACTCTATATCCTGCTTGATGAGTAATTGCGAAAACTCGCTATGAAGCTGAGAGAACATGGCGCCCAAATCCGCTTCCTCTACGTTGTACCGAACCTTGCCCGCCTCAAGCTTCGATAAGTCGAGAAGGTCGTTAATTAAGTTTAGTAGCCTCTGGCTTGAGTCTTGAATTTCATCAAAATAATCATAATAGCTAGATTGCGGATCAGATTCCTCCTGACCAATCTCGGCGAAACTAATAATGCCATGTAATGGGGTTCGAATTTCATGAGATATATTTGCCAAGAACAGGCTCTTTGCTTGGTTAGCCTGTTGTGCTTCTTCAGTTGCTTTTTGAAGCTGCTCCGTTCGTTGAGATACCATAGATTCGAGCTTATTACGATGCTCCTCTAACTCGTCATTTTGCTCTTTGACAATTTGTTCCCTTGAAACAGCAACTCTCAGGCTAATCAGCAAGATCCTGACGATCATAAAAATTGCTAGTAAGACAAGTAAAAGTACAGTACCGTTAACCCAAAGCATTAGCCTAAATTGATCTTCATACTTCTTAGTGAGCTCGACAGCTTGTGCATCAATCAATGTCCTTTGCAAATCAAAAATATCATTTAACACAAGTAGCTCACTAAGCACCAGCTGTCGATTTATTCTATGCTCGCGCTCCTCGGTTCCCATCAGCCTCGTCAGTCTCAAGTAGCTTTCCACATTCATAAGAATGCCTTTGATTGTCTCTGAGAGTGCCACGAAAGGGCTTTCGCTATCTTCTTGCTCTAATTCTCGTAACACTCCCTTAAGAGTATTCACGTGGGCAACAACTTTGATTTCTCCCGTTTCACTAAAACGTTGGCCCTCTAGGGCAATGACCCCCTTTTGCAAACGGATCACCTCGTTATGATAGCGCGCTAGGCGACTTTCTAAAGATCTAAGGCTTTTAAAGGAAGTGATCACAAGTTGCGTGAAGTAAGTCTGGAACACCAAAGATATTAGTAGTATCACAACACCCATAATCACACGTCGCGCCCTTACGGAAGCTTGTTCAATATCATTAGTGTTACTTAAGAGTTTCATATACCGATCCTTACTGGCAAAAGACGGCTTGCAGCAACTTTCTTTTGACCTTCTTTCGAGAGGAAATACAACATAAACTGCGCCACTGGTTTGGATGGAGGATAATGAGCAATTAAATATAAGCTCCTGCTCATAGGATATGATTGAGTTCGAATCTGATTTTCATGACAGTCTTGAGGCTTGTCATCTCCAAATTTAAGAGCGATGGCCCTCACCCCTTTTGAGACCAGGCTAAGAGGCACAAACGAGATGGCTCCGCGATTCTGCTCGACCGAGTGGATGTTGGCTTCGTGACTATCGGCAAGCGCGGTATTATTGCCAAAACTCTTGCCCTTGTTATGGCTTACTACCTGCTTGAAGATCTCTGATGTTCCTGAAGTCGAACCTCTTCTCCCAAACGGCATCACCGGCTCACGAAATGTAGGTACCCATTTTGACCAATGGGTCGCGTCGCCATCAAAAAATATTTTCTGTAGACTTTCTTGATCAAGAAAGTCTACAGGGTTATCTCGATGGACGATCACACATATTGCATCATAGGCGACATGGAAGCTTTTTATGGTTACTTCTCTTTCCGCCATTTTTTCCACCTCTGACACCTTTAGTGGGCGAGATGCAGCAGCGAGGTCTAATTCCCCGTTCATGAGTTGTTGGATTCCCCTGGTGCTCGAACTTTGGCTGTGATCAATCCGTCGATCGGGATACTCGATCTGGTATTGTGTGCTGACTGCAGCAATTGCGGGATGGACAGTAGTAGATCCACCGATGCTAATTCCATAGAGCGGAAATGCGAACATAACCGTGACTACTGAGAAAACGACTTTCATACTCATAGAGGCTCCCAAGCTCGATTGTTCCGATATCGACTCTAGGCCACATAACCCAAAGCCACTATCGAGGAAATCTTTGCCTCATTTCTACGATATGCTTGGCCGAATAAGAGGGAGCTTGTCGAAAGGGTTGATGATGGAATTAAAAACACAGGGCTCTAATGAAAATAGACGAATTGTAATTGTCGATGATGAGCCGAAGAACCTTAAGATACTGAGAATTCGCCTAGCAAAGGACTACGAACTAGCAGAGGCTAGCTCAGGGGAAGAAGCTCAAGACATTATTCGCAGCTTTCAACCAGCCCTTGTCTTGCTGGATATTATGATGCCCGGAATGAGTGGTTACGAACTGACAAAACTGATTAAACAAGATCCAAGCCTTGGTAACCCCAAAGTGATCTTACTTTCTGGAAAAGGTTTGATCGAAGAAAAACTGGAGGGCTATGAATCCGGAGCTGACGACTACCTGACAAAGCCTTTTAACAAGCAAGAGCTAGAAGCTAAGATTAGGGTATTTCTCCGCCTTTTCAATCTTGAGCAACAGCTTATTCAAATCAATCAAGATTTGGAAGAAGAAGTAAAGCTACGCTCGGAACAACTCTTAAAAGCAGAACGTTTGACCTTTGTAGGGCTACATTCTGCACAGATCGTTCATAATCTAAAAAACCCGCTACAGGTATTGCGGTTTTATGTGGATAACCTTAAAAAAGATCATCCCGAATCGAAAGCTGTGACAAAAATTGACGAAGTTCAGAAAAAACTTCTCGAAATTGTGAAAAACATCCTCGGCTCCGTTGATCGTGACCTCAAAGACGACATCGTTCCACTGGAGATCGATCGCGTCCTCCGCGATGAGTTGGATTTTTTACGCCTTGGAGCCTCAGAGCAAGATATTAGACTAAAGGTGGACTTGGATGCGGACGTAATGGTTATGGCATCGGCGAGCCATATCAGGCAAGTAGTAGGTAATTTGGTTAAAAATGCGATGGATGCCCTTTGGGATCAAGACCAAAAATCCATCAAGGTTCGCAGTGAGGTGTCAGGGTCAGACATTATTGTCAGCGTTCAGGATAGCGGTCCAGGAATACCAAGTAATCTCCAGGAAAAGATCTTTGAGCCTTTGTTCACGACCAAAGATGGAAACACGGGCCAGGCACCTGGTCATGGTCTAGGGCTTTCATATTGCCGAAGAATCATTGAGAACTATGGCGGTAGCCTTGCGATTAAAAACCATGAAGAGGGAGGAGCAATCGCCACCGTCCACCTTCCGATAAAACATGCTGGAAAATCTATTAAAAAGGCTAGCTAGCAAGGTATGAAGGACAGTTGATGCGTAAAATTCATGCATCTGACACACCCGAATAGCGACAATCCGTTGTCCCGCGTATTCCTATTCTTCACTCCAAGCTTTTGTCATCCAGTCAGACCAGCTACGTGCTTTTCTAAACGTCACACCCCTATGATTTTAGACATTCATCAACCATTGCGCTGATTTCTTCCGGTGTTTCCGCCTTTTTTCCCGAACCACCAACATTCAATCGATAGCATGCTGTAACGATTTCGCGACTTGCAAGATCCAACTCACACGGGTCGTCACTTTTTGGAAATATCCACTGGGCGATGACAGTGCGGCCTTGGTTTTTTTCCGAACAGGCAACCAGTAAAGCATTTTGCGATCGCGCGTCCTCTAAACTCTGGTAGCCCACACCAATACTCTTCACCTTTTGAATCACAGCATCGAAGCTGCATGGGAAGGGTGCGACTTGTGTTTCAAGGCACACTTGATCATAAAAACTGTAGATGCGATTCTGTTCGATACACCCTTGAATCTCCTTTGGGAATGGTAAAGTAACCCGATCCCCTTCTACACATGTTTCAGGATTAGCATCTTGCGATCCTGTACTTTCTGAGGAGCTGCCTTGAAAACCAGAATTTTTGCAAGAGCTGATCATTAGAATCATGACAAAGAACACACGTCGGAACATTATCAATCACTCCTCTTTAATCAGTCCGTGTTAAGTTTATCAGTTTTTCATTGGATTTTTAGCTTTATGGATGAATAATTCTCAGCATAGATTTCCACAAAAGAAGAGGGAGGATCATCCCATGCTGTCTCGTATCACGAGCCTTGTTTGGACTCTGTGCGTTTTGCTATCAGGGTCCTTACAAGGAGCTGAAAGCACTCAGTTTAAATTTTCTGTCAATTTTTCGATTCCCAAAACCCAAGGATTTCAAATCGAATCGGTCATCAGAGGTGATGACGGAATACGGCCTGTGAGTTTAGAGATTCAAGAAAGTGAACTGCGATTCACTGAACTAGACAACCAGCTTTGGATTCGAGGAACGCTGATAGCTTTCACCGAAAAACCTATTTCACAGCTTTTTATCGACTTTGATTTGAACCAAAATGGTAAGCGTGATTCTGACGACATCCGTATCCGTGGTAACAGTATCACCAGTCACATCGAAACCCGTTTACTGGCTACCGAGCGCAAGGCCTACTTTCATCTTATTACCAATTGCTCCTGCCTCGGGACATCGTCCTGCACTGACTCCTATGATTACCTCATCAGCTTGTTCGACTTTGATACAGCTGAGGCTTTGACAACCCCCGAACTTAAAACATTTAACATGGGTCCTGATTGCGGGCTCACCTTCGTCTTAGGGGAATCGAATCCCCTACCCGAACAGCTATTCTCCATGCCATTGGAAAGAGTTGGAATTAGAATATCCAATCGGCGGGGCGTGACACAGTTCCTTTCCGTAATTCCTCCCTTCGCCGGTAGCAGTGGTGGTGGGCAGGGACCAAAGGGTGACCCAGGACCTCCGGGACCTAAAGGTGATAGAGGCCCCGTAGGGCCAGAGGGACCTCAAGGTCCAAAAGGTAATAAAGGAGACCCAGGGGTTGACGGTACTGATGGATTACCCGGACCCAAAGGGGACAAAGGCGATACGGGCCCTGCCGGCCCTAAAGGAGATACCGGCGATGTCGGGCCCGCGGGACCTAAAGGAGATACCGGAGATACAGGAGATACAGGACCTGCCGGACCTGCGGGACCAAAGGGAGATAAAGGGGATCCGGGGGCGGATGGTGATGACGGATTACCAGGACCAAAAGGGGACAAAGGCGATACGGGCCCTGCCGGCCCTAAAGGAGATACCGGAGATACAGGACCTGCCGGGCCTGCGGGACCTGCGGGACCAAAGGGAGATAAGGGGGATCCGGGGGCGGATGGTGATGACGGATTACCAGGACCAAAAGGGGACAAAGGCGATACAGGCCCTGTTGGGCCCCCTGGACCTAAAGGAGATAGCGGAGATACAGGACCTGCCGGGCCTGCGGGACCTGCGGGACCTGCGGGACCAAAGGGAGATAAGGGGGATCCGGGGGCGGATGGTGATGACGGATTACCAGGACCAAAAGGGGACAAAGGCGATACGGGCCCTGCCGGCCCTAAAGGAGATACCGGTGATGTCGGGCCCGCGGGACCTAAAGGAGATACCGGAGATACAGGACCTGCCGGACCTGCCGGGCCTGCGGGACCAAAGGGAGATAAAGGGGATCCGGGGGCCGGTGGCGATGACGGATTACCAGGACCAAAAGGGGACAAAGGAGATACAGGACCTGCCGGGCCTGCGGGACCAAAGGGAGATAAAGGGGATCCGGGGGCGGATGGTGATGACGGATTACCAGGACCAAAAGGGGACAAAGGCGATACGGGTCCTGTTGGGCCCGCTGGACCAGAGGGACCACAAGGTGAACCTGGGCTAACTGGACCTCCGGGACCTCAAGGAGATAAAGGGGAACCAGGACCTCAAGGTCTGCAAGGAGAGCCTGGTGAGCAGGGACCACCAGGACCAAAAGGCGATCGGGGCCTAAAAGGAGAATCTGGAGAAATGGGACCAGAAGGTCCAGAGGGGCCAAAAGGCGATAAAGGTGATCCGGGAGCTGATGGTGCCGACGGCTTACCTGGGCCTAAGGGAGATACTGGAGATGTTGGCCCTCCGGGACCCAAAGGCGATACCGGCGATGTGGGACCTGCCGGACCAAAAGGCGATAAGGGTGATCCGGGAGCTGACGGTGCCGACGGCTTACCTGGGCCTAAGGGAGATACTGGAGATGTTGGCCCTCCGGGACCCAAAGGCGATACCGGCGATGTGGGACCTGCCGGACCAAAAGGCGATAAGGGTGATCCGGGAGCTGACGGTGCCGACGGCTTACCTGGGCCTAAGGGAGATACTGGAGATGTTGGCCCTCAGGGGCCAAAAGGCGATACTGGCGAAGTAGGGCCTGCCGGACCAAAAGGCGATAAGGGTGATCCGGGAGCTGATGGTGCCGATGGCTTACCTGGGCCTAAGGGAGATACTGGAGATGTTGGCCCTCCGGGACCCAAAGGCGATACCGGTGAAACAGGCCCCATCGGACCGGAAGGGCCGCAAGGAGAGCAAGGAGAGCAAGGACCACCGGGACTAAAAGGCGATCCCGGCGATGTTGGCCCTGCTGGTCCAAAAGGCAATACCGGGGATACCGGATTGCAAGGGCCAATTGGGCCAGCAGGGCCAGCAGGGCCACAAGGCGATGAAGGTCTTCAAGGACCCGTTGGACCCGAAGGACCAATCGGGCCCGAAGGCCCCCAAGGGCCCGAGGGCCCCGAAGGAGCTAGAGGACCAGAGGGACTTCAGGGCCCGGTGGGACCACGAGGGCCCGAAGGACCTACCGGCCCCCAAGGACCAGAAGGCTTGCAGGGACTACCTGGAGACCAGGGGGAACGGGGGGATCGAGGACCTAAAGGCGACCCCGGCATCCAGGGCCCCCCAGGGCAGCGAGGCTTCCCTGGTGAAGAAGGACCAAGAGGACCCAAAGGAGAAACAGGAGACACTGGACCAGAAGGGCCGGAAGGGCCTGCTGGCCCGGAAGGCATCCGCGGACCCATAGGGCCTGAAGGTCCTCAGGGCTTGGAAGGACCTACGGGGCCGGCGGGACCAATCGGGCCGGAAGGCTCTCGGGGGCCAAAAGGCGAAACAGGTGATAAGGGCGACCCTGGGGAACAAGGACCCGAAGGACCGATTGGACTTAGAGGGCCAAAAGGAGAGTCAGGCGCAATAGGCCCGGAAGGGCCGGCGGGACCAAAGGGAGATCAGGGAGACACTGGACCACGGGGCCCAAAAGGAGAAACCGGAGCCCAAGGCATTCCTGGGCCTCCAGGTGATTTAGAAGTTGAATCATGCACAGCCAATCCTAGCACAGAGGGCATCTGCCTGATGGGGGATGTGCTTAAGCTGGGTGAGCGCTTCTACACACCAAGCCCCGTGATTGGTTCTTCAATATTGAAAATGGGAATCGTGAAAGTAGAAAAACTTCAGGTGAGCCTAGGCTTTCCCGTTGCCATTGGCCCTATCTTGCCAGCGAATGTGGAGGTGGTGGATGCCCGTAGCACTCTAATGTCCCGCACTGGCCTTTTTGTGCCGTCAATGCCAAGTTCCGGCCTTGAGTTGAGCTTCACAGATCAGCAGTTCCATATCAAGGTCACAGAGATCAACTATCTCAATCAACCTCTAACCATTTTCTATCAGTATTTGGAAATGTAATGTTCGGACCCACTCTTGCTAGTCAAGGGTGGAAGTCTCTCTTGGAGTTCGGGTTTAATGGAACACAGGTCTATGAAACCTTTTGCTCCACTCCTTCAAAGACTTGCTGAAAAATAATCCTCGTCAAATCTTCGGCTTCTTTACGAACAAAACCTTGCTCGCTAACTAGCCTCTCGACACAGATATCAAAGTAGGCCCGGCATTCCATACCAAAGGGATTGTTATCGCGGCGACAAGCTGCCACAAGAATTATGGGGCTACCACATTCACAGATTCTATATTCAACCGCTTGCTCACCATCCTCTATTGGCTTCTCTCCAGGCTCAGTATGTTTCAAGTAATGATCCCGACTATGGAAAGGTTTCTGACAGGAGTGACAAGCCTTCGGAAATTGATTAGAAAATCGATCATAGTTGGGAAGCGAGTAGAAAAGCTCGGATGGAGAAACATGATTTTTCTCCAGAGCATGATATACATGATGCTCCAAAGACATGACTAAATCTTCCAGTACACACGTATATCGATTTTTGAAGCGAATCCGGTTACGATGATCCATATGCTTTGCAGTCCTCGAACAGCTAACAGATACTAGTTATTTCGTACCGATTCGAAAATATCTTAACCACTGAAGTTCACTTGCTATTTAAGACTTTATTATCATACGCTTAAGAGAATTCTTTAAGAAGCATTTAATTGGTGTCGTAGGGTACTTTTTTTTGTACCAATCTTCAGGGATTTGCAAGTCTATGTGATTTTCTTTCAAGACTCGAAGTTTCAGGCAGAATTAACTCATAGGCACTAAAGGAGATGATAGACCATAAATCAGAGGGATTAAGCTTCTTCGATCTCCTTGGTTTTGCGATAGTCTGATAGGGAGATGACTTTGGGATTCCAACGGCCAATCTTTGCTTGGCTCCAGGAGATAGTCATGGGATGGTTTTCCAAGGCGATGCTCTTGATTAGACGACTCCGCACCTTCGCTCGCCGTGATGACGATGGTTCGTAAATCGCCCGCTCCACATCTTCATCGCTAAAAAGATCTAAGGTAAGCCCCCGAGACTGAAGAATTTCAAAGTATCCATCACCTAATTCGTGATATTTGAGGTCGATTTTTTTTCGTCCCCAGTAGTCTAGCTCTTCCCCAGAAGTGCTCAAAAGGTATTGTTTGGTAATCCAATCTACCCGCCCAAGTAGTGCAGCAGGATCTCGTTGAAGGGTTGCCAAGGTTTGTTCCCACAACCGAACCACCTCATGATCCTCTATGTTCACTGGCCCCGTCTGAAGATATTCCTTGGCGCGCTGGCAGTACCATTGTTGAATTTCGATAGCATTCATAGTGCTGCCGTCTTTCATGGGATAGGTCTGCTTCAAATCAATGTCGCGAGAGACCTCCCCAAGCGCTTTGATGGGTTCTAAAAATTCTGGGGCATCGTTAAGAAACCCATCATTTGCCAACCGAACAACCAACGATGTGCTGCCAACTTTCAAAAATTCGGAGAAATGGCAACGATTGGAGTCTGAAAAAGCGATTTGTAAGCGCTGCTCCCGTTTGAAAAGAGTCGCCCACGAATGGACCCTCAGCAAAAACAACTCCCAAAGAGCCAGTTCGTACTCTTTTATGAGGTTGCCACAATCAAACAATGGTTTGTCGTTTCTATGGATGCTGCGGCGCAAAAAGCAGTTAATGGCTAGAGATTTTTCAGAGAGAATGAAGCGATCATTCTCAATTAAAGAACCAGCACCAGTAAATATAATCCTCGAAATCACATGGCTATGTATAGCCTGACGTTGAGGCCCAAATGCGAATTGATTATAGAGCATAATCAAAGGTTTATAGCTAATCCAAAACAGTGGATAGAATAGGGAATACTCCACTTTTAGAAGAGTCTCTTCGGTATCCTCGGCCTCAAAATCGAATCGCAGAATACCCGATTGCAAGAAGGTCCGCCACGAGCTACCGGCCTTGATCCGGTTTAACACCTTTTCCAGCGGCCCTAAGGAACTGATAGCTAGCAATAACTCGATAAAAACCTTACTAGTAAAGATAATCATCACGAAGGGCACGAGAAGAGTGAGATAGACTAACTTCAAAACCAACGCGAACGGCACATAGGCTAGCAGGCACGCAATGAGCATGTACCAACGCCAACCTTCTGCAACGAAGGAGTCATAGTTTTCCTGGCTACCATAGGTATTGCCCTCATAATCCCGGCAATTTTTTAAGAGGCTAAGTTCACCTTCGTAGCCATCATAAGACATCATTTTTTGAGCCATGGGTAAGGCCTTGATCAACAATGCCTCTTGGGCTCTTTGATATAGGATCAGTTCATGAGCCGAATGACACTCAGGGGTCGCTGATTCAATCAGTCCACGCCGCAGGCTTTGTGGATGATGCTCATAATATACAGCACCTCCATTCTGGACAAAGAATTGATCCTGAATGAAGTTCCGCTTACCAGGTTTGGTTTTAACAATGGATTTTATGGCACGGGCCATGTAATCGAAGATGACTTTGTTTCCAGGATGGTCTCCGTTCCTTTCCTGGAAGCGTATGGCAAGTTCAGTTTCTTGCCCTAACAGATGGTGGGACTGATCACTCGCCACCTAAATCGACCTTGGCAGACTTCACATAGGCTTCCGCCGCGATCCGAGCGTCGGCAGCTATCGCTGTCTCCATGTCTTCCCATTGCCGTGCAATCTCTGATACTTCAAGATCCACCACTTTAAGGGCATTTTGTTTCATAACGCCAACTCCTTTGATTCGATCCTCTTACCAATACAGGTATCGGTAAGAGCGTCAGCTTTCAATAGCATTTTTTTACAATCCGTAATTAATTTCACCCATTACATCTCTAAGCGTTAGTTTTAATAAAAAAAACTCCTAAGGAAATCGAAGGAGCTGTGTGACTTTTTTGTGATGTTTGTCTAGCCGAGTTCTCGGGGGCAAAAATCCCCCGAGCAACTTTAGAGATAAGCCTAACGCTTCTCGGTCACCACTGGAGTGCCAGTGGGCTTCAGGGACTCAACTTTTAGATGAATCACAGAGCCTAAGCCTGCGCCTTCGGACTTCACCTGAAACTGTCCTTCCTGGATCCTGATATCAATCCCCTGCCCCGCGTTGATCGGTCGTGAGACTCCTGCACCATCGGTAAAAGTACCCGTTATTCCAATAACTTCCTCATAGACACCTATAGCCGGCAGCCAGTCGATGAAGTCGCTGATGGCCTCCTCGGGGGCTGTACCCTGAAACATTTTCAAGCTTACCGGCTTACCATTCAAGCTTGGCACCGCTTGGTAGTAGCGTTCACCAATCTTGAGTAACTCACCATCTTGACAGACAAAATATCCTACCGTTGCATCGCAGGGTTTGAGATCCCCGTCTCTCGCGAAATTCCCCGCAGGCCCCGTCGCACCGGATTCCCCTCTTGGGCCCTTGGGCCCTTGAATTCCTGGGTCTCCCTGTTCACCTCGCGGACCGGGAGGGCCTGGCTCACCTTGATCACCCTTGGGGCCCGACTCACCCCGGGGGCCGGTTAAACCCCGTTCTCCATCAGGTCCCTGCTCACCGGTCTCTCCACGGGGACCACGGGGACCCTCGGGACCTTCAGGGCCAGCTTCTCCTGCGGGACCAACGGGGCCTTGGGGACCAGCAGGACCCTCCAAACCCTGGGGACCCTCGGGGCCTTCCAAGCCTTGAGGCCCGACATCACCAGTTGGGCCTCGGGGGCCAACCGGCCCTGGTAAGCCATCAACTCCTGGTTCCCCTTGAGGACCTTCAGGCCCTTCCGGGCCCGTCAAGCCTTGTGGCCCAGTATCACCTATGTCGCCTTTTGGCCCTTGTGGTCCCGGATCACCTTTCGGACCAGAAGGTCCAATGTCTCCTTGAGGGCCTGGATCACCTTCTGGGCCTTGCAGCCCAGCGGGACCAACATCGCCTTTTTCACCTTTGGGACCGGATAGACCTTGGGGGCCAGCAGGTCCAATATCACCTTTCGGTCCGATGGGGCCCTGAGGACCAGCATCACCTTCTGGGCCCGACGGACCAATGGGGCCTGCCGGACCGATGGGGCCTGTATCTCCTTTAACCCCAGCAGGGCCTTGTTCCCCTTGAACACCAGGATCACCCTGCGGACCTGGTAAACCTCGTGGCCCTTGTGAGCCCGGTTCGCCTTCAATTCCCTGAGGACCTTGAACACCGGGAGGGCCTTGAATTCCCGGATCACCTTGCGGCCCTCGCTCACCTTCAGGGCCGGGTAAACCTTCAGGACCAGCGGGCCCTTCCGGGCCGGCGGGACCAGCAGCCCCAGCAGGACCACGGGGGCCTATAGGGCCCTGAACCCCTTGAGGCCCAGGAGCTCCCTCATCACCAGTTTCCCCAAGAGGGCCTTGAGGTCCGACCGGACCAGGATCACCTTTTTCACCGCGATCACCTTTTGGTCCCGGGGCACCAGGATCACCTTGGGGCCCTACAGGGCCCACAGGGCCTTCATCACCAGTATCTCCTTTCAAGCCCTGAGGGCCGGTATCACCCGAATCACCCTTGGGACCAATGGGACCTTCCGGGCCGGGAGGGCCGATAGGGCCAGGATCTCCGGCGGGGCCAAGCTCACCGTCGTCACCTTGTGGACCGATTGGGCCCTCAGGTCCGGCGGGCCCTGCGGGTCCACGCTCGCCCTGGGGACCTGTTGGGCCAGAAGGGCCTTCAAGACCTTGAGGGCCAATGGGGCCAGGATCCCCAATGAGCCCTGTGTCACCCACAGGCCCTCTGGGTCCTGGGACACCAGCTTCCCCTTGATAACCTCGGGGTCCAATTTCTCCTTGGGGTCCACGCTCGCCATCTGTTCCTTGTGGCCCACGTGGTCCCGTGAGTCCCCTTGGTCCTGCTGGGCCAGCTGGCCCCACCGGCCCTTCAATACCTTGAGGCCCCTGGGCACCGAGTGGGCCCGTATAACCTCGGGGTCCCCGATCACCTTTTGGACCCGCCGGTCCCGCTGGCCCAGCAGGCCCTTGCTCACCCCGCGGGCCTTCGGGTCCGGGGGGGCCTGGAGGTCCAGGAGGCCCTGGCTCATCTAAGATTCCTACTACTGGGACATCATGGATCATATCTCCGCTTTTTAAACGAAGGGCGAGATCTCGGTTTCCTGATTTAAATTGCGGGAGTTCTACCGTCGAACCTAGAATCACCATAGCGGAACAGGACTGATCAACTTTGATCGTAAACCCTTCACCCTTCCACACCAGATTCTTCGTCTCTCGATCCACCATAGACACATGAAGATCGACTTTCCGTTCACAACCAACAAGACCGCGACAGGGACATAAAACACCTAAATCTAGAATTGCACTTTTTTTCGAAGCATCATATGAGCCGATAGGTTTGCCTACGGTGCGTGGTTCTTCATAATCGAGCAAACCATTACCATTGATATCAAAGCCAACAACGCCCGGAGAGCCGAAAATTGCTCCCGTCACCTGAGTGCCGTCGTCCTTTTCTTCAATCATCAGGTCCTGCTGATCGAGAAAAACTCCTTCTACAACTTGACCATTTCTAAAGTACCGAATGCTTTGTTCAAGCTCCCACCCTTGGATGCTTTCTAAAGTAAAGTTGAACTCAAAGCGATGCTCCGAGGCCAACGCGAACGGCGACCCCAAAAGCAAGGCCAGAAACAGCCTGCTGAACTTGTTCAAGGCTAGACTCCCTGCAATGATTTAAATGAAGGCTGTGAGTCATTCTACTGAAGGCGAACCAAAGGGGCAAGAAAGCAATCCAGACGGATGCTAAAAGCATTCTGGCAGAGAAGTGAATCGGCAGTGGAACCATTCACCTTTTGCTGCTCCATGCCTCGTTCACAGATAAGCTTTGTATCCATAATCAACGTATGGATTAATCAGAGTAGATGTCGTTCAGCCCTCAATCGAGGGCCATGACAGAGAATGTTACTTGCGACCTTTGCATTTAGGACGCTCGCAAACACCAAATAAATCGAGAGAATGATGGGTCAGACGCATGCCGTATTTCTTGGCGACTTCTTCTTGAAGTCGTTCAATTTGTGAGTTTTCGAATTCAACAACCTTGCCGCAGACAGTACAGATCAAATGATCATGGTGAGAGTCTGGTCGATTCAGCTCAAAAACAGCTTTACCATCAGAAAATTGTTTCTGATCGACAAGACCCGCGTCTTTTAAAAGATTGAGTGTTCGATAGATAGTCGCCATGCCAGCTGTCGCGCCTTGGTCTTTAGCATAGGTATGAAGATCCTCGGCACTGACGTGGTCGTCTAGATCGAGGAAATATTCTATAATGGAGTTGCGTTGCTTGCTATGTTTAAGATTAGCTCGCTCCAAATAAGCATCCAATTGTTCCCAAAACCAAGTGTAGTCAAGTTTCTTTTTTTTCATCCAGGGCAACCCAATCTTAGTAGTACAAACAGCGACAGTAGTATATGTCAGGCACTGCAAAAGGTCTATGACCTCTCAATGGCATGTCGATTTTACACTATTTTACGGCAATCGTTGTCATTTTTTTCGTGCTAGGATACAAGCTTCGAGAATAACTGAAGGGCCTTCATGAGTCATCACCATCATCATCATCATCATCATGGCACAGACGGTCAGTCCGTCAAACGGATCAGGCTAGCATTTGTTCTCAACTTGATCTTTGCCATTGTGGAATTGATTGGGGGTATGCTCACTCAGAGTATGGCTATCGTCGCCGATGCAATTCACGACTTCGGAGACTCACTAAGCCTCGGTCTGGCTTTAATCCTAGAAAAGCGAGCTGATAAGAAAGCCACCCAGGGGGTAACCTATGGCTATAGACGATTGTCCGCGGTATCTGCATTTATCGTTGGCATTGTTCTTCTCCTTGGATCGATCATCATACTTTGGGAGTCGGTGCCCCGGATTCTAAACAATTCAAACGAGATTCCAGATTTCAAAGGAATGTTTGCTCTAGCTTGCTTTGGCATTGCTGTGAATGGCTACACAGCTTGGAAATTATCGAAAGGCAGTAATCAAAACGAACGAGTTCTATCCCTTCACCTACTTGAAGACCTTCTCGGTTGGGTCGCCGTATTAATCGGGTCTATTCTGATTTTTTTCTTTAAATGGCCTTGGCTTGACCCACTGCTTGCCGCATGTATTAGCGCTTATATTATTTGGAATGTGCTGCGAAGTTTGGCGAGTACCATTAAGATTTTCTTGCAATACGTCCCCGAGTCCGTTGACCTAAAAGCGATCCAAGATGAAGTCGAAGCGCTTCCTGAAATAAGAAAACTAAGGGATTACCATGCTTGGACCTTAGATGGCTCGACTCATGTCTTCAGCTGCACCATCGAGCTTGTTTCACAAGAAAACGAGGACTATTGGTGCGTGAAAACCAAAATCCGCGAGATCCTGTCACCCTATGGATTTCGTCATATCACGATTGAAATGGCCCGTGAAGATGAGCAAGGTTGCCATAATCAGGAACTAAATCTGGTGAAACCCTAAATAATTTGCGAGCCGGCTTCTACTGTTACTTAAAGTTTGAAGCCAACATCCTTACCTCCCGAAAAGTTGAAAGCAACGCCTTCTAATTTCATTAGTTTTAGGGGTTGATGATCACTGGACTCGGACGATCCGATAGGGGTCGAATGTTTAAATTCCCAGGAGCACTAAATAATGAATTGCAAGATACTTGCTGTAAGTTCGATTCTTCTATTCACAGGCTGCGTGAGTGTGGATGGCTTAGAAGTTGATAAATCCTTTACCTACCAAGAGTTGGGAAACCGTGGGTTGATGATTGCTGCGGTTGTAAAAGGCTCTGAAGTGAAGCTCGAAGGTGTCTCAAAGCACCAGCTCAAGAACTTGCTCGAAGCAGAGATTAGGGATGAGCGAAGCGACTTCTCATTGAAGCCAGCAGAGCCAACCTATTCGGACACCAAAATAGTTAATGAATTTGCTAAGAATCTCTCTTTGTCAGAGAAAACTTTGGCCAGCCTACCAAGTAGTCGGCGCTACTTAGCCTATGGCATCATCGTCAACGATGAAATGGATTATAAAGACTCTGAGCAGAAAGATAGCGATGGTAAGATCACTGGCTACCAGTACATAACTGAACGAAAGATCACGACTACCTTCAAAGTCTATGACTTGGAAAAGAAAAAGATGGTTTGGGCCGGGGATATTAACAAACGCCTTAGCGAAACTAAAACATACACACCTAGCCGTCACCGTGAGCTTTCTAATATGGATGAATCGGTTAATACCGTAAATGCTATTGGGGGGCTGGCTAAGGCCATAACTGGCGGAAAAGCTGAAGATGGTAAAGTTTTAAATAACGTTAAGTTTCATCCTAAGCCACCGAAGCAGAAAAAAGTCATTCAGAAGCTTTTCGAAGACTTCGCTGATAGCCTTCCGAGTAAAGGTATGTTTGACTAAACTCTACTTCCAGGGGCCCGATTGGGCCCTTCATCCCCCGCGAATCAGTTATGCCAATTTCGACACCATGTTTATACCTTTTCATGCGACATATAGATGACATGTATCTCCGCTATCTGATCGTGAGCCTTTCATTTCACTTTCATGTATCTGGCCTTTGCCTTCGTTTCTTACGCAGGAACGGCATTTTTTCTAGCCTATTTGGCATTCTATGAATTAAGATTTGATTATTAATAAAATATTTCTTAGTATCTTCTCACTTTTGGCTGGTGGGCCATTCAATACTTAGAAGGAACTAAAGATGTCAACCTATTCACGACACTGTGTCCCTGCTCTGCTAACCCTGGTGATGGGAAGCGCTGCTTACGGGCAAAATGAAGTTGAAATTACGGACGATAACGCGATTAAAAAGGCAGAACGAATTTCGGTGGTGGGCTCTCGCATCAAGCGATCTGAGCTAGAAGGCCCTGAGCAAGTGATTCGTATCGATCGCGATGCAATTAAAGCTACTGGTCACAACTCCCTTGCAGAGGTGATTCGCGACCTACCTCAAAACTCCTTTGGTTCGTTTGTTGACGATGGCACGAACGCTACCACTCCCAACCTTCGCGGCGTAGGAAGTGCGAACACCCTCCTTCTCATCGATGGCCGCCGCATGGTCAAAGACGCCAATAATGAGCGGGCTGATATCTCGATGATTCCTCTAGCTGCGGTGGAAGAGGTACAAGTTCTTCTAGGCGGCGCATCAGCTATCTATGGCTCCGATGCTCTTGGTGGTGTGATTAACATCGTTACCCGTCGCGACTACGATGGTACCCTCCTTTCAGGTTCGTACACGGGCACCCGTGATGGTGGTGGTGAAGAGGCAGTTGCCTCGGCAGTTTGGGGCAGTAGCTCTGAAAGCAGCAGTTCGTTCAACGTCGTCCAGTATCGTAAGATCCAACCTCTATTTTGGAACGACCGAAGCTGGATTGATTCCGATGAGCAGTTCGGTATCGGCGATCCAGCATCATACGTTGGTATCGATAAAAAATCATACACCCTAGCGCCGTGTAGCGTTCCCGATCCCGATAACGAAAATCTTTGTGGCTCTGATTGGGCTAAAGATTGGAACTACTTCCAAGCTGAAGTAGAGCAGATCACCGGTTTTAGCCAATACCAGCGCGCTATATCAGAGAACCACACCTTTAACGCCAGCTTCTTCTTGCTCTCGAAAGAAATCAATGAGTCCAGCACTGCGAACTTCTTCCGCCGCGACTTGGTCCCCGTCTCACTTCTTAAAGAAATGAACCCTAAAGTCGCTCCTCTGGAAGTTAGTGATGGCAAAGTTCAAGCCACTGGCTTTATCAATACAGCTGGCCCTCGATTGACGACTACATACGTAAAAACCTATAGCGCTGCTGGTGGTTTCGAAGGATACCTAAGCGATACTTTAGATTACTCCGTTAACCTCGCCTATGCTGATAGTGTTGTACAAAGCGAAACGCGCAATGCTCTCGTGACGTCGCAGCTGAACGAAGCGATGGAAGACGGGCTATACAATCCGTTCAAACCAGTGGGCGAGCAGGGTAGCTTAGACTCAGCCACCACCAACGTTTACGGCAATAGTAGAACCATGACTACAACCTTCGACGCTGGGCTCTCCGGTCTACTATTTGAAAACTGGGCCGGTGCAGTAGAATTTGCTGCGGGCTATAACTTCGTCAAAGAAAATATGAACGTGGATGATGGCCAGGCAGTTCTTCCGTACGGAGAAGAAAACAAGTACCGTATCTTCGGTTACTCAGGAACCAAGCGTGACGCCGAACGAATGGTAAACTCCGCCTATGTGGAATTTAAGGTTCCTCTAGCGCAAACCCTAAGCCTGACCACAGCTGGTCGCATCGATTCTTACTCTGATGTTGGCAATTCAACAACCCCGGCTGCCTCTTTGGAATACCGACCGACCAATAACTTGTTGCTCCGTACAAGCTATACAGAAGGCTTCAAGGCTCCTACCTTGGACGATATCAATAGCCCACTCAACAAAAGCTTCGATTTTGGTCGCGATTATGTGGTTTGTGGCGACCCTAAAGATACCGACACGGACTATTGTGAGGGGACCCAAGCGATCGACACGTTTGTGGGTGGCAACGATCAACTAGACCCTGAAACATCTCAAAGTATCAGTCTAGGATTTGTATGGGATGCTACCGAGCAGCTTGCTTTCAGTGGTGACTACTATGAGATCGAGGTCAAAGACGAGATCCAAGCGATCTCTATTGACAACGCCCTTCGCTATGAGAGAGACGGGAAAACTCCTACTGGGATCGACATTATTCGTGACAGTGATGGTCGTCTCAGCAGTATCACCCTCCCGCTTCTCAACTTGGGTAAGACCATTTCTCATGGCTGGGATCTTGGCGTTCGCTATAGCATGACGACTAGTTTTGGTCGCCTCGCCTTCGATGACAACCTCGCTGTTAAAACAGTTTCCAAGTGGCAGTCAGCGCCTGGTGAGCGCTACATCGACGATCTTCGTGACGAGCCTCGCTGGCGCAATACAGCAGGTGTAACCTGGTCAGTCCTCGCTCACCAAGTTCGCTTGGCTAACAACCATATCGATGCTCGCCGTGATCGCGCTGATGAAACTGGCAAGGTTCCTTCCTACAATACTTGGGACCTAAACTATGCCTACAGCTTCACAGGTGGATCGCGGATTTCACTTGGCGGCAACAATGTCACTCAAGTTCGCCCGCCCATCGATGAGTCTTCAACTTCTGGGCTATCGAAGGGCATTACCCCTTCCTTGTACGGGATCAAAGGTCCAAGCTACTACATGCAAGTAGAATACGCTCTTTAATCGATAATAAACCGGTGTTGCTTGAGCAACGCCGGCTTATTTTTACAAACCTAGCTGCTTGTATCGATTATAGAGTGAGTGAACGGAACACGTTCAAGCGACCTTCAGTGGTTAACTTGCCTTTTCCCGCGCTCACCGGCTCCGCACCATCCAAGATTCGCGCCTTAAGCTCCAAAGGGGTCTCTTTTGGAAATTCAGACTTGATCAGAGCTGCCGCTCCAGCAACAATAGGTGCTGCCATCGACGTTCCACTCATATTTCCATAATAGTTTCCAAACCAGCCTCTCTTGATTGTTGAGTAGACGTTGGACCCTGGCGCTAAGAGGTCTACCGTTGATGCCCCATAATTTGAAAATCCCGACATCCGATCACGGCTATCACTAGAGGCAACCGAGATGATTGTATCCAAATCATAGGATGCTGGAAATGTAGGACGTCGATCGGTATCTCGCCCATCATTACCAGCGGCAGCAATAAACAACTGACCCGCTTCACCGGCTTTCTTAATGGCCTCATAGAGGGGATCGGTACCATCACCATCGCCTTCAGCGTCGCCACCCCAGCTATTAGAGGTCATATCGAAGCCCATCATAGTCGCATACTCAATGGCTTCAATGGCATCAGCCTCCGTGCCTTCACCTCGGGCTGTGATAAATCTTAGTGGAACCAAGGTAACATTCCAGTTTAGGCCAGCGATTCCCTCACCATTGTTAGATACGGCTCCGATAGATCCTGCGCAATGGGTGCCGTGGCCATGATCGTCCATGGGATCATTATCGTCTTCTGCAAAGTCCCAGCCTCTAAAGTCATCAACATAGCCATTGCCATCGTCATCAATGCCATTGGTGCTCTTATCATTGCCATCGTCATCAAGCCCGGTCTCACCAGGGTTGCGCCATATGTTTTCTTCTAAATCGGGATGATTGTATACAATCCCCGTATCAATAACGCCAACCACGATATCTTTCGAGCCGGTTGTGATATCCCAGGCTTCCTCTGCACCGATCAAATCATATTGATACTGCCGCGAGAAACTAGGATCGGATGGCCTTGCGTTGATCTTAAAAATTCGATTTAGGCCAATTCTGGCTATAGCATTGGTTCGAGCAAACATACCTGCTGCTTCTAAGGTGTTTTCTTGTCCCGTTCCCTCAACTTTCACCAAGGCTGCATTGCTTGACTTAAACTCTTTGATCAAGCTAGCTCCAGACGCCTCTAGGATGGCAAGCTTCTCCTCATGACTCACACCTTCCGAAAATGTGATAATCAATTCACCATCCACATGGGACTGACTCAGGCTTCCCATATCGATGCTAGACCACGCTGCACCCGTCCAAAGTATTCCCGCTGTGACAGCCAAGGATTTGATGAGCATTCTATCCTCCGAACTCAGTTTAAGAAGTAATGACGAAAGGATACCGCACTTAAACAGAAGGTCAATTCAGGAGATTTTGGATCTTTGGCAAGTTTTTTTGAAACCCTTTTCGATTTTCAAACGAAGACCAATAGGATTTCAAAAACGTAGTTTAAAATAGCAATAGGGAGGTGGATCATTAATAGAATTAGACAAGAAGTTTCCATAGTGGAAGGTCAAAAATTATTACCAATATGTAGGTTTCTAGTGGTGTTACTTGGGATTTTTTTCATTCCCTCCCCAGCCAAGGCACAAGTCTACGAGTCTCGACAGTTTACCCCCCTTGTCGAACTTTTCACTTCGGAGGGTTGTAGCTCTTGCCCACCAGCCGAAAACTGGATGTTTCAAATTGGTAAAAACCAGAGCCTCTTCAAAACTTTCAATGCCATCGAGTTTCATGTGGATTACTGGGACTACCTTGGGTGGAAAGATCCCTTTAGCCATAAACTTTTTTCCAAACGCCAGCGTGACTATGTTCGGCAGAAATACATGGACAGTGTCGCGACTCCTACAGTACTAGTTCAAGGAAAAGCATTTTACGGTTGGAGAAGGCAACAGCCACTACCTAAGGCTAAACAAGCTAGCCTTCCCATAAAGGTTGTTCAAAATGGTGATCAGTTTAAAGTCTCGGTAATTTTGCCAAAGAGCGATAAGCGGCAGCTACTAGCCCACGGCTCCTATCTCAGCCGCCAGTTGACAAGTAAGGTGAGCCATGGTGAGAATGCAGGCCGAACCCTCAACCATGACCTGATTGCGCTCAGCCTTAGTACAAAACCTTTGCAATCATCGAAAGATGGTTGGCAGACGGTTCTAAACTTAAAAGAGAACCGCGTCGCTCCTCACGTGAAGCAACGGGCATTTGTCATCTGGATCAGTGAGGCTGGTAGGCAAATGCCATTGCAATCCATAGGAGCTATGCTCCCCCAAAAGTCTACTCGAAAAAGCCTGAAGTAGCGGCACTCCCTGGCTCTCCGGCAATGTACTGACACTGAGGGAAGATCGATCCTAGAAAGTCGCCATTGTTTGCAATGGTTCCCGTTAGCCCAACAAGCACCGTACGAGGCGGACAAAACCTCTCGTATGGAGTTCCTCCTGCCTCGTTACCGAAAACAGCAAGCTTTGTAAATTGGGCTCCATCCAAATCTGATTCCGGAGCGCAGATCAATCCAACGGAATCGAGGGCGTCCCCTGCGCCACCATAGATACCCTTACCGACAAAACCATCCGCACAAACCCTGGGAGTCTGTAAGTCTCCGCCGACCCCACCAATGGCGGTCAATTGATCGTCGCCGCAGACGCCGACAACACGGTCGACCAGCATTCCAGAACGACCTTGGAACTGATTGATCGCTCCGTTCGGGCAGGCTTCTTGAAAATGGTTTGCATTCAAGGCATCAAAGGTGAAGTTACCGACTGTTTGAACAGCCGCGAGAGATTCTCTAGTTTTTTCATCGTAGATGCGAATCTTCTCGGTAAGGCCTTCATAGTCCTGCTGGAAAACATTGTATTTGAACTCACTAGTTTCTAAAGCTACGACCAAATTTCGGTCGATCGCGGCCGGCAAAGCTAGACGAGCCTCACTTAAAAGGTTTTCAACTAGCTCAGACTCGCCTCGAATCTTGCCGTCGAGCTCATCCCGCGTTTGATACTGGGCTTTCAAATCAGTTAGGGTTTTGGTCCAAGTCGCAGGACTTGTCAATGATACAAGGCTTGCCTCTAAAACCTCAATCTGCTCCTGTGAAGCCTTCATGTCGGCTAGGTATTGATTTTGCTCATCTACCTTTTGGTCAATAGCTTCGATATCTGGTTGTGTCGATAGATTACTACTCTCATCTTCTTCTCCTATCGTCGTAGGCGATCTCTCACTCTCAGATGATTCTGGTAATGGCCCACGGGAATTGCATCCCATAGCCGCAAAACAGCTAAGGACCATCAATGGAAGAATGGTCTTACCAATCATGTTGCACCTCTTTAACCGTATCGTCCCATGGGTTCATCGGTATATTTATGTAGTTCATTTAGATAAATCGGCAGCGAATAATTTTCCTTTTTATTTCTGCAGCTTGCAGAGTCAATTTTGCAATTAATTCGTAAAAGCTCCCAGCGACTTCCCTAAGACCCTGATAATAGATAACATTCATCTAACCCCAATGGAGGGTCTGGGTTGGGACATCACTCACTGCCGGAAAACGTTATAATTCCTTGTATAGGCTCATATCCTGAGGGGAAATCCCACTTCAATTCAGACTATAAGACACTGTTTTCTAAACCATCCGAACTATTTGGTTAAATTTTAAGCTACTTTTTTCGAAGAGAAATTAGGCAGGGAATTTCAGAATTGAGTGAGAGGGAAGGCATGAGAGCTATAATTATCGATGATGACCAGGATATTCTTTCGGTTTACAACGACTACCTCAAGCAACTCGGTCATCCACAGGCGGAGCTGGTTTCGGACCCACAAGAGTTTTTTCAAAACAACTCGATCGCAAGCGTCATTGAGAACTATGACTTAGTGATTTGTGACGTGCACATGCCAAACATCAAAGGTAATCAGATTCTCAAGGAATTCGTAGATACACGACAGACGATGAATCGCTTCCCGAGTTTCATCCTCATCACAGGAGTTGCTCCCGAGTACTTCACATTTGATGAACAAGGCTGGGGATCGCTAGCGGCAGCAGACGATATACTTGGCAAGCCAGTTGAGATTGAAGAATTCGATCATGCACTGAGACGCCAGGGCTTTTTTGGTAAAGCGGCGGGCTAGAAGGAGGCCACGACGTGGCCCTCAGGAATCTTGACTTGCGATATAACACACACCCAAAATCCCCATCAGGAAAAAGCCTGCCGGCTGATCCCAGCTAACACTGATGACAGTAAGCAACGACAAGGCACCAGCCGTTAGTGCTAAGGACGATAGTGTCTCAAGGCTCTTCATCATGAAGCATTCTCCTGGCAATGACCTTTGGAATGCTATCTATAGCATCGCCTTCAAGATATGTCAATTTTGCACATAAAAAGCTAGTAAATCACAGTATTTACCAGCCAATTATGCAGCTCCAATCACACTCCTTACAGTAAGCACTTCCCTAGGAGCGGTCAGACACAAGGATCGAGGTATGGTAGTGAAGGGCACCGAGTTTAAGGCCTGGCTCAAGAGATGATGCGACTTCATCCATCAGACTACCGATAAAATGGATATTTTTAGGAAAAATTTGGGCGGCCTGGGCACGAAACAACACCGATGCATTGAGCTTACCATCTTCCTGATAAAAATGAATCTCGCGCATGCACTTAGCGTCATCATCACTTTCATGCGACGGAAAAGGGTTGTTACTGATTGTAATCAGCGCTCGTTTCGATTGGGGAAAGCGATTCATACAGTCGACAACATTCTCAATTTTACGCTTCATACCATCGCGGTAGTCTCCTTGCTTGCCTCCACGGGCTTCATTGAAGAATGCCTTCTGTGCGTCGGTGAGTGGTTTTTCCAGATTATAATCGGAATAGGCTTTTAAGACCTCCTCAGGAAACATATCAGTCTCAACCGTATAGTTTTCCATGTCGATCATCTGAGAAAAGTTCCTCACCGGCCCATTCTCGGCAACGTCGGTCATCATTTGCCAGGTTTGATAACAGGTTTTGATTGGTTCCATAGGTGTGTCCTCATAAGCCTAAACTTAGGTTCTTCAAAATTAAATAATCACTCAAACAATCCAAGCCGCCTTCGCGACCCATACCTGATTCTTTGAGACCGCCAAAAGCTAATTCAGGAGCGAAGATATTGCTTGTATTCGCTCCCACCATTCCACACTCAAGCTCTTCAGCCACAGACCACAAGCGTTTCTGATTGCCAGTAAACACATAGCCAGCAAGGCCAGCTCTCGTATTGTTGGCCATGGCAATAGCTTCCTCATCAGATTGAAATCTGTAGATACAGACTACGGGACCGAAGACCTCATCCCCTGCAACCGCCATGTTTTGGGTCACCTGGCTTAAAATTGTGGCTTGATAACAAAGCCCCTCTCCGTTGCCAACTCCTCCTAGGTGAAGTTGCGCTCCTTGAGCGACAGCATCTTCCACGAGGCGATTCAAGTTGCTAACAGCCTTGTCGTTGATCAACGGACCAAGACCGACCCCTTGCTCCAGGCCATTGCCTGCTACAAGCTTCTTCGCTCGTGCCACCATGCCGTCAACGAAGGCTTGCTCCACGGACTGATGAACCAAGAAGCGATTAGCTCCAACACAGATTTGCCCGCTATTGAAAAATCTAGCCCCCATCGCAGCATCGCAAGCTGCATCGATGTCAGCGTCATCGAAGACGAGAAACGGTGCGTTGCCACCAAGCTCAAGAGAGAGGCGCTTCAAAGTTGGTGCGCAAGAAGCTGCCAGCCCCTTGCCCACGGCACTGGACCCTGTAAATGATAATAAAGAGACCCGGGGGTCATTGGTGAGAACTTGTCCTACAGCAGTAGGATTTAAGCAAGGAATCACATTCAAAACTCCAGGCGGTAGGTTTGCTTCCATAGCCAGCGCCGCAAGCTCAAGGGCTAAAAGTGGAGTTTCTTCAGATGGCTTCAAGACAACGGTACAACCAGCTGCTATTGCCGAAGCACACTTCACCAATACTGAAGCCGCTGGAAAATTCCATGGAGTAATCGCCGCGACAACACCCACAGCTTGCTTCAATATAAAATTTCGTACCTGATCATCATGCCGAGCCAAAGTCATTCCATGGATGCGAACCGATTCTTCTGCTGCTCTTTCAACTAGGCTAGCGCCATGGAGGATCTCCGCTTCCGCCTGCCAAAGGACCTTGCCCTGTTCTCGACAAAGAAGGTTTGCAAGGGCATCTTTTCGATCTTTTATTAGGTCTGCCCAAGCTAGTAGAATACCCCGTCGCTCCTCGGGTGCACTTTTCTTCCAACGCCCGAAGGCCTGCGCAGCAGCGTCTACGGCTGCGGTCGCGTCTGCCGCTGTTCCATCCGCGACATGGGCCAGAGTTGTTTGGTCGTAAGGATTCTTTACAGCAAAGGTTCCCGAACTTGACTGCCACTCGCCATGAATCAATAACTTCACATGTTGAATTGCTTCCATCACAGCCTCCTAAACGTAAGATGAGTAGCTATCCTTGATCAAAGGCCATTCTTCGCTCATGTAACGATGAAATCGAGCCTGACAATCTGCATCTTCCGAGACGAAGCCTTCAGGAATCGAGCGATACTCCGCTCCAGGGAGAAAGTCATTTTCCGTTCGCGCAAAGTGAAGGGGTATGTGGTCGAAATTTCGGAGTCCGACGCTAATACGCGGCTTTTCCATCGTAGGAACACGATGCCGCAAGCGAATATTATCAAATAAAACCAAATCCCCTTCATGGAGCCGTGGGCTGTAGACATGATGGTGCTTGTGATCGATCAACTCCACCCCTTTGCCCTCGTTTTGATTTTCCACTACTAAAACACCAACGAATCGAGGCAAGATTCCCTCAATCAAGTTAAACTCAATGCCATCTTGCTCTTTGTCAGCACGGAGGTACTCGCCATCAAAATGCTCACCCACTGGCTTGCTACCACTAAAATAATTCTGATAGTTGAGAAGGCTTCGCGACCCTGGTGCTACCTTGTGACCCGTTAACTCGCTAAGGAGTCTGTTTTGATCCTGCAAAAAAGCATCAATCTGCTGATACTCTCCATGCTCAACCTTGGGGAAAGAGCTTTGACCTTCGGATATCATCATCGCATGGCTGACCCGTGAGTCGCTGGTATCTGATGGATAGACGCTATGCTTCAGAAGCTCCGTCTCGTTATAAAATTGGTCGATAAGCGATTCAAACTCCACTTTCAAAGCTTCCAATTCATGCTTTCTGTAGTACGAATCGAGCTTTACATAACCAAAGCGTTCTAGGTTCTCTCGGTGTTCCCTGGCGAGCAAGTCTGCCTCCTTTAGGTAAGTCGGGTGATACCATTGGTGTCAGATAGTTACGGCTAAATGGCCCAAACCTTATCACCAGGCTACCTCTAACAACAAGAATAATTATTTCATTTGTTCCATCCAATTTGTGTAAGGGCTTTTGACATTTGGACCATCGACCTGATTGAAGTGTCCTCTCTCTAACTCCCCTTAATAGCATCTTTTGTGGCATGGCAGCTTACAGTGAAGAATTACCATTCCGTAAGTATCCTTACCGAATACTTTTAAGTAACGATGATAAACCATAAAAACCCATGCCTTAAACGTCAGTTTTTTTGCCCTAAAGACAGGGTCTTAGACTGACGAACCTAAAGATGTTCATCAAAGGAGCGAACCCATGTTGCATCTTGCTGTGCTTGCCGCCACCTTCTTGTCCTGTGTCAGCTTTGGGGCCGAGCGAGAGACCTTTACACTAAATCAGGAACCTTGCCTCCTCTGTTTATCTCCTTCCTGAGGGCCGAACACCCCTTGATATAGAAACTGTGAGTCGATCTGAAAAATTTCAGCTCAATCAGGCCAACAATCTCAGTTTTGGTTACACAAAAAAGCACTATTGGCTCCGCTACACCCTTGAGAATCCCCACAAAAAAAGTCGCAGCCTGATTGTTCAAGTTGATTACCCGCTCATTGACACCATCGACTTCTACCAACCTGGGAGTGATGGCAGCTTTAAGCAACTAAGATCCGGGGACAGTCAGCCCTTGGAAAATCGCTACCTGAGACATCACAGCTTCACCTTCCACCTGGATATTCCACCAAACTCGCAGAAAACCTACTATATGAGAGTCGGATCAACCAGTACGGTTACGATTCCCCTTCGGCTATGGGATGATACAAAGTTCGTCAATCACATGAATATTAGCAGTAAGGCTCAATGACTCTACTTTGGCTGTATCATATCAATCCTGCTTTACAACCTTTTCCTTTACGCATCTACAAGAGATAAAACCTATGGTACCTACGTTCTGTTTCTCGCGAATAGCATGTTCTTCTACTTGGCATGGACAGGAGTAGGCGCAGAGCATCTCTGGCCCGATTCAAGGTGGCTAGCCCAAAGAGCTTGGCCCGTATCTGGAGCCTTGCTTGCCGTGTCGATCTACCTTTTTCAGTATCATTTTCTAGGCATTAAAAAATATCGTAAGATTACCAATTTCTATTACTTTCTCATTGCACTAAACCTTAGCTTCTTTGTCATGGCCTTTAATACCGAACTGTCGATCGCCCAACGAGTCGGTTTCTTTACAGGCTTCCACTGCGGGTTTGTTTCCTTTTCAGTCGCAGTCTACCTGGCAGTTGTCAAAAAAAACCGACAGGCTATCTTCTTCGCAATCGCTTGGACTGGGTTCCTCTTAATCATTGCCCTGGGAGGAGCCTCTTCCCTTGCAGCTCTTGATATCTCACCAACAGATACAGCTAAGGCAAGTCAGTTTGCATCAGCTATGGAAGCGATTCTTCTATCTTTGGGTCTAGCTGATCGAATCAATATGATGAAGAAAGCTCAATTGGAACAGTCGCAGAAGATTATTTCAGGGCTCGAAAAGATTGGAACCCTAAAGCAAAGGCTTGAAGCCGTTTTAATTTCTACCAAATCTATGACTGAGACCAAAGACTCCGAATCTGCTTTGGCCGCTGCAAGCCAGTCGATTCAAGCGGAATTAAGGTCCATAGGAATCAAGTCGATAGTATTCGAAGAACTGGCCAAAGACGGTTCGAGTCACATTAAAACATTAGCAGGCGATCCAGCTATTGCAAGTAATGTCTCAGTGCAAGCCAAGACGTTCACCGCCGAGGAACATCGCGTCATCGCTCCCATAAACTGGAAGGGCCACAATTTCGGAACCATGACTGTTTACTTCACCCCTGAAAGTCAGGATGTTCAAGATGAAGATCTATTCTTCCTCGAAAACACAACACAGTCTTTAGCCCTAGCTCTCCAGAATATTTACTATCAGGATAACCTAAAGCACTTGGTTGACGAGCGTACTGCTGAACTTAAAACGGCTCTGGTTCAAGTGGAAGACCGCCAGAGAAAGGTTGACGATATTCTCCAAAATATTGAGCAAGGGATCTTCACCATCGATGCTGAGACAAACATTGGCGATGAATATTCGACTCACCTGTTGGATATCTTCAAAGTTAACTCAACCGATATGAAAACGATGCAGTTCGAAGATTTGATTTTTCGCCAAACCCGAATCACAGGGGATCAAAAATCATTAGCAATGGAATCGATCCGCGCAGCTATTGGCAATGAAGACCTTTATTGGGATGTGAATAGCCATCATTTTCCTGACAAAGTGGTGAAAGTCTTTGAGCGAGACAAACGCCATATCGAGCTTGAATACAAGCCGCTCTGTAAAGACGATCATGTAGACCAGATCATGGTCGTTGCGAAAGATATTACCGACAAAATCAAACTTGAAGAGAAACTCCAAGAAGAAGAGGAAAAGAAACAAGAGTTCCTCAATATCTTGTCTCGATTAGTGAGTTTAGACAAACACAGCTTGAACGGATTCTTTGTGGAAGGCGAGAAAATTATCGTTTTAGTCAATGACAATCTTAGTGGCACCTTTAACGAATCTACTGTATTCCGCGCGCTCCACACACTCAAAGGCTTAAGTCGGGCTATGAAGTTTTCTCAGCTTGCTGAAGCGATTCATATTTGCGAGGGTGAACTGGTTTCAAGCGAGCATAGCTCACAAGAAAAGGCTAGCTATCTCCGGCCCAAGTTTAAGGCTGTGGAAGATACATTCCATAGTTTTTTTCAAGTTTACAATCAAGTATTCGGCACGGAGATGGACGATCTTTCGTCCTGGAACCTAATGCAATTCGTGGCTGAAATGGTTCACGATAGGATTGAGAGTATCCGCGCTGCCGGTACGACTTTGGAAGACATCGCTGTTCGCGACCAAGTGGTTCATTGGAATATGGAAATCGTGAGCGAGCTGCGTCACATCCTAATCCACCTGATCAATAACTCCATCGATCATGGATATTTACTCCCAAGGGAAAAGAATGGCTTCACCCGTGCCATTAAAATGAGTTTGGTGGCTTATTGCAAGGGTGATGACATCATCATTACCTTGGAAGACCACGGATTTGGTATCGATGAAGAAAAAGTGCTCCAAAAAGCTAAAGAACGGGGTCTTACAATTGGAAAAGAGGATGCCCTCAATGTGATATTCGACGACGGTTTCAGTACATCTGAAAAAGCGACGATGACAAGTGGTCGAGGCGTGGGTTTATCTGCGGTGAAAGAAAAGGTCGATGGACTAGGTGGACATATCGATGTGGAGTCAACCTTGGGCCGTGGAACAAAATTCCTCATTCGGATTCCCAAAGCACTCGCGGTCGATTTGGATAATTCATTGGTCAGCTAGGCAGTATTTGTGCATCGATGGCTTCTTATTTTTCTAATATCCTTTTATGAAATAGCAGCGTTGGCTATTTCAACTCCAGTTTATCGCCTCGATCAGCTCCAGCAAGGCCCAATCAGCCTCGATCAAACTTGGGCAATTTGGAAAAACCAGTACATAGAACCCGCCAAGGCCCCGCTCTCCGTAGATCAAGCGGATGCAATGCAATCAGGAAAGCTTGAATGGCGATATAACCTTGACGACTCAAGTATTCGCCACGCAAGTTACTATACGCGAATCGAGGTAGAGCAGATACGAGATGACTATATGATCGCTATGCCTACCATTTATAGCGCTGCGGACGTCTACCTCAACGGCAAACTTGTCTATCAGCAAGGCCAGATTGCTGGAAAAGGTCATGTCGAACACCCTACCAGGGAGTACGGTCTCATTCGCCTACCCTCCCAGAAGGTATCGCACCTTGTCATTCATAACTCAAGCTATTCCCATCGAACGGGTGGCTTAAGGAGTCTGCCTCGGATAGGCCTTGAAAATATCCTTTGGAAGACTGAAAAGCGAATCGTAACGGTGTTATCACTGATGATTGGCTCGACATTACTCATCGGGGTCTTCCATCTAATCCTTTTTTTATATAACCCCAAAGAGAAGATCAACTTTTGGTTTGGTATTCTATGCTTCTTTCTGGCCCTGCGATCAGGAAGTTACGGCAACCCAAGAATTTGGTTTGAAATGTTTGGCACCATCCCCTTTAACCTCGCCTTTCGGCTTGAATATCTAGCTACGGTGCTCTGTGTCCTATGCCTATCTTACTATTATCACCATATTTTCCCGAGTCTCTACCATAAGCGTATATCGAATATTGCGAGCCTTATTCTTGCACCATACCTGGCTATGATCCTGTTCGCACCTCCGGCCCTCTTCACGAGCTATCTATTCTATTTTCAACAGGTAGCCCTTACTTTGATCGCAACGGCGACAGTGGTACTCGTAAGAGCGACGCTTCAAGGGGATCGAGCAGCCATACCATTTTCTGTTTCCGTCATGATCCTGCTGATCGGTGCCACAGTCGAAATTGCTTTTTCTATGATGGGTTCTGTTGTCTCAGTGTCTGTCTATGCCATCTACCTCATGGTAGTTGCTCAAGCGATTCTCTTAGCCTACCTCAATCACAGGACATTGCAAGATCTACGCTACTATAAGGAACAGACCAGCCAAGCCTATAGCGAAATTCAAAAGATGGTCTTTCCCCATCAGCTTAAATTGCTGCAACAGGGTCAGAAGCTAGAGACGACTATGCCGACTGGCAAGAACCGCGGCATCGTCATCTGTTTCGACGTTATTCTCAGTAGCACCCTACCAGAACCCGTTCGCAAAAGCCTCTTTGAGCAGGTTTTCACCCAATGTTATGAACTTATGCAAAAGGCCTACGAGCCAGAAAATCTCATTGCCAACGGCTATCGCATCAAGGAAGTGGGCGATGGCTTTTACTGTTCCATCGGTTTTCCCTTCCTGCCTCCTAGCAAATTAGAGCCTGCTCACCACAGCCTCCACCTTGCCAAGCAATTTATGCAGATTTTCGATCGAGTAGTTCGCTCGATGAACGTACCTAATGGGTGTGCTATTGGTATTGCCGAAGGCAATTTAGAGGGGTTTTATCCTGTATCAGGAATTCTAGAGTACCAACTTTTCGGGGATGGCATTGTTCGTGCCAATCGATTTCAAGAAGCACGTCGTTGCCTCCAGCTAGAAACTGGCACCCACATATTGATTCTTCAAGAGAGCCTTCAGAAAGCTCTTCTCAACGAAGATCAAGGGGCATTTGTGGCAGTAGATCTGGATAAAGGAAGCTATCGTATCCGCGACAACGCCCAAGAGAACTGCTTCTATTACCAGACCCAGAGCTACGGCTTTACTTGTGAATTAGACAAAGAGGCAGACGAGCAACATAGCTCGCAGCTGCCCCAATCAGTCGGCCTATGAACCAATGATTCCGCCATCTTTTCTCGTTAAAATCAAGGTACAATCGCGAGGCACTGTCACTCCATCGAGGGGTGCTGGGAAGTTTGTGACTGATGGATCGCCATTACCTGGATGCTGAAGATTCACAAACATGGTCCGACGATCAGGGGTAACGGCGATACCCGTTACCTCATCTCCTGTAACTCCGGTGAGTAAACGACGAATCTCTTTAGTACGGGTGTCAACCACGAGCATTTGGTTGTTTAGACCATCTTTCTGGCCACCGTCAGTTTGAATGAAGAGGCGGCCATCGGGGTCGATCCAGATCCCATCGGGATCAGCAAACGATTGCTCCGTGCCGTGAGTCTCTTCAGAGATCAGAAATACCTCCCAAACAAACTTTTTGCCTGAATGCTGCTCTGTGTCCCTCCAACGAATAATATGACCATCAGGGTTTGGTGCTAGAGGATTGGCACCAGTGGCCTCGGTTCTCTGGCTATTGTTAGTCAGAGTACAGTACACATCCTGATTCGGTGCTACAGCAATCCACTCCGGTCGATCCATAGGGGTAGCACCTACCTTGTCAGCTGCAAGACGGGTGAAAACGAGAATCTCTTCCTGAGATGCAAAGTTTTCTGCCAGCACAGGTACACTCATATCAAGTGGTAGCCACACGCCGGAGCCATCTTCATTGAATCGGGCCACATAGAGGGTTCCGTCATCCAATGGATCACGACCTTCAGATCTCATCTGACGCCAGGGATCTTTGGATACAAACTTGTAGATGTAGTCAAAACGCTGATCGTCACCCATATAAACTACAACTCGGCCATCACCAGCTTCAACGACAGTGGCCCCTTCATGCTTAATACGCCCCAGAGCGGTTCTCTTCACGGGAACTTGCGTGCCATCAAATGGGTCGATCTCTACAACCCAACCAAATCGATTTTCTTCATTGGTAAAGTCAGCATCGGAAAGATCGAAACGCCTGTCATATACATGCCAGCCGTAACCAAAGCCATTTTCGGAGAAACCATAGCGTTCCTGTTCCTTACTGGGTGTCCATTGGCTTTCTCGATTGCTGGCCCCGAAATAGCCGTTGAAATTCTCTTCACAAGTAAGATAGGTTCCCCACGGCGTTTCCCCATTGGAACAATTGTTAACGGTTCCCAGGGGTATATTGCCATTTGGAGTTTTGAGCAGATCGCTTTTAGCTGCCGGCCCACTGAAACGGACTGGTGTATTAACATGAACACGTCTCGCATTCTTACTGTTAACCAAGCGCCACTGCCTGCCATAGCGTTTGACTTCGAGCACTGACACCCCATGGGCATGTTGTGAGGCTCGCACGTCGTCGATACTTTCCGGAGCGTCTTTGCCCAGCACATGGGGATTGGTGCCAAACTCGTGATTGATACATAACATTCCGTGCTTACTGCCGTAGTTTACTGCGTTGCGATAAATCTCGCGACGATCGAATGATTCGCTATCGGCACTCATCGGAAAGTAAGTCATCCCATCGTGACCAATGCCGATTTGTAGCCTTTGATCTTCTGCTGATGGCGGCCACTGGTAGGCAGGACCGCTAGGCTCGATAGGATCGCCCCAAGGAATAAAAACCTGATAGTCATAGTCCGGCGATACAGTGGGAATAGCACCATTACCCTCTGCAAGGCTTACTGGTAGAAAGTCAAGTAGCTTGCTATCTGGCCCTAGCTGCCCTGATGCCAGAGATCTTGAACTAGCTGCCGAGCTGGCGATAAACGTTCCTGCTGCGCTAGCTAAGCTTCCTTTAACTACTGTGCGACGGCTGAAGGTTCGCGCTAGAATCGTACGAAAGGATTCATTGCCTGACTGATTGCATACAGCATCATCCGATGCATCGAACTTTTGATTAGTCATCCGTAGGTCTCCCCAAAAATATGGATCTAAATGATAGGCTTTTGCTGGATGGTTATTGTATTTTTCTAAGATTGGCAAGTAGCTGACTATAAATTTTAAACAGCCTTTGTGCCTGTTTCATGCCGGCTTTAACAGTGTTTTATGATTTTTGATTGGAACGTGAGAGTTACTACTAGCCTTAAATTGACCAAAAGCTTGGCAGCGAATCGATTCAACATTCACTTTCGATGCAATTTTTTTTCCGTCTCGAATTGACGATCGATAGCCAATGATTACGAGATAGTAATTATGTATGAAAATGCAGTGCCTTTATTACTTTTGCACCCAGTTCGCCAATCTCATCAAAGATCGACGGAGCATTACCGATGATATTTATTGATGTACCGAATGGAAGGCGAGGCAGCTCATGGCTGAAATCTCTTATATCTTCGAAATGCCCCAAGAGACGGTTGAGTACCGATTGTTGTTTGATGAAGATTGGCAACTCATTGTACAACCCCAGGACAAGCCCAATTGGACAAGACTTTCCCATCATCCCTGCAAAGACTGCCCTTTGCTACAACAACCAAACTGTAGCCATTGCCCTCTGGCTCTTGGAGTCGCAGAGATACTCGAAGCATTCAAAAACGAGATATCTTGTGAGAAAGCTCTAATTACGGTGAAGGCCCCAGAACGGGAATATCGCAAGGAAACAACCATTCAAGACGGTTTACAATCGCTCTTGGGGTTAACTATGGCTACCAGCGCCTGCCCTAGAATGGCATTTCTACGGCCGATGGCTAGATTTCACTTGCCGTTTGCAAGCCTGGACGAGACGATGGTTCGTGCCTTATCGTTTTTCTTTTTAAAGCAGTTTTTCCATCATGGCGAAGCAACGGGAGCCTTCACTATGGAGCGATTCCAGGCACAGTATCGATCGGTCATCGAAGTCAATCAAGGGCTTTTGGGACGCATCCGTGATATCGATCAAACGGGAGATGCCGATCAGAATGCCATTATCATTTTGGATGGCTTTGCGCGACTGCTCCTTCTGAACTTCGACAGCGACTACCAGAGCCTCATGCGCTTCTTTCCAAAGACCGATTCCGAGACGCAAGCTAGTCCAGCAATCAAAGCAGTTAGTTAAACAAAAAAAGCCGGGATGATCCTCACAGGGCCACCACCGGCAGACAAAGGTTTTCGGAAAGGAATCTATCGAATATGCGCCATGTACTTTGCGTCGAGATTTAGTTCAGTTTGCAGAGCTTCTGGGTCTTGATCTTCATGGATATACGCAATGCTCGCCGCCGTAGCAGTTGCATAGCTCACAAGCCCAAATACGACGAGATACTTGTAAAATGATCGTTTCATAATTAACTCCCCACTGAGATGTCTTACACAAATCTTTTCGTCATCCGTCCAGCTAGACCAACGAAGCTTTCTTAGGGGAAGATTTTGGTGGAAATCAAAGGGTATATGACAGATGCGCTAAAGTTCGATACCTTGGATGCCTGGGGTTGAGGGCTCCATTCTAGAAACCGCGCTAAGTCAGGAATATGCTTGCAATCTCTGGCCGCAAATTCTAGAAATATTCTCGCCTCTTACAGAGGCCTTTTGAACTATGACCACGGTGTAGGAGTTGAGATTGGCGGCGAACAAGAAAGTCCTATTTATTGCCTTCCTAACGGTTTTTTTAGATCTCATTGGCTTCGGAGTGATCATCCCAATACAGCCATTCTATGCTGAAATGATAGGTGCTTCACCCACTTTGGTGACGATGTTGGGGGCCTCGTACTCATTCATGCAGTTTCTTTTCGCTCCCTTCTGGGGACGCCTTTCAGACCGAGTTGGCCGACGCCCCATCATTCTCATTGGTATAAGTACCAGTATCGTGGGTTACACCATATTTGGTTTTGCTGAAAGCCTCTTGGTACTATTCGCCTCAAGGCTACTGACCGGCTTTGGCAACGCCAACATTGGGGCAGCTCAAGCCATTATCGCGGATGTCACAGACGAAGAAAGTCGGGCCAAAGGAATGGGAATCATCGGAGCAGCCTTTGGACTTGGGTTCATCTTTGGTCCCGCCCTTGGTGGTGCCTTGGGCCAGGTTAGCCCGACAGCCCCGGCCTTTGGAGCCGCAGCACTTGGAGTAGTCAACCTTATCCTAGCTTATTTCCTCTTGCCTGAAACTAACGTCGATAAAGGCCAAGCCCACAGCGCGCACAAGCCAGGCCTATCTATTTCTGGCTTGAAAAATGCCAGCAAGCGCCTCAACGTACTACCAATCCTCGTGATCACCTTGCTTACAATCCTAGCCTTTGCCTTAATGGAGCAAATCGTTGGGCTCTATATAGAGAGTGCCTGGCTTCAGGACACGGCTCTCAACAAGCCTAGCATTCTTAAAGAGTCGGCCAAGATTACATCCATTTTCTTGGTTGCCGTTGGCATCACTGCAACCATTGTCCAAGGCGGTCTCATCGGACGCCTCTCGAAGCGCTATGGTGAGCGGCGGCTTTGCCAGGCTGGAGTCATCATACTTTGCGTTAGCATGTTTCTGACCCCCGTCATGGTTGATAGTAAGTCTTGGATCTTGCTCTTGCTGAATGGTGCCATGCTAGCCTTGGGCATGGGCCTCTTTAACCCATCCACAACAGCTTTTATATCCAAGTGTGTTCCTAAACGAGATCAGGGAGGTACACTGGGTCTTAACCAGTCTATGGCATCACTGGGACGTGTCATCGGCCCGGTTTTATCAGGCCCGCTTTTTGAAATAGGCAAAAAGCTACCATTTTACGTGGGGGGCTTGATATTTGTCGCTGCGGCCTTCATCGCCCTACAACTCAAACCTGCTCAAGATCCAGTGGAATAGCTCCCAGAGCACTCTGAGCTTCCTTCAGTTAGATCGTAATTGATCGTTACTGGGCTCTTGGCTCCTAAGTCTGTATCCGTATAGGCTACGCTAGGCTGGTTATCGACGATGCTAAAAGCCCACACACCGTCGTCGTTACCAGTAATATCCTTAGCAAGCCGAATGGCAGGATTATCGTCGGCATCTTGATAGTATTCAGTCTTTGAAACGTCGAAGTCTTCCGTCCCAAAAGTTTCACCACTTAGGTTGTATAAAGTGTCGATTTCAGCTCGCACGATGCGTTCATTGATTGTGCTATTGGTACCCTTGAAAGCTGAATAGGTTATCTTAATTGCGCTACTTAGTTCCAGATCAGCATAGGCCTGCTCTCCATCCTCAATATTGGTGGTGCAAACAAAAAGTGTCGAAAGATTGACGTTGAACTCACTCCCCATCACAACCAATTCCCGGTCGGGTGAAGACTGAACACCACAGCCAACGGGCCCAAGAAAAATAATTAGCGCTAGAGTTTGGCGTTTCACAGTTGCTCCCTTTCTAAAAACCTGAAGCAAGGCTGCCTCTACGCCTATTATACCACCTCATGTGAAAAACATTCAAAGTTAGGGCTAGGGGGGTAGCAATTTATAGAAACTGTAGATCGGTGATCAGGCCGGTGAGGTGATGTGTCCCCAGGCCTAGCTCCTTAGCCCCCTGGATGTGTTGAATAGAGTCATCAATGAAGAGAGTATCTTTTGGATCAAGCTGATTCTCTTGGATTACGGTTTCAAATATCTCTCGATGAGGTTTGCGAAGCCCTAGTCGATGGGAGTAGTAGACTTTTTCAAAGGCTGACTCAAATGCTTCAACACTCCCTAATGAACGCTCCATCTCCCGATAGACCTCATCCAAATGGATTGCATTGGTATTGCTAAGTAGAAAAATTCTCCTGGTTTCACCAACTGCCTTTACATGCTCAAACCAATCCCGAGGTATAGTTCCTAGCAAGGCATTCCAAGCCAGATCTAGCTCTCGATCGCTAACATCAGACTTCTGAAATAAATCCCGAAGCCCCTGGCGGAAGGCGTCGTTAGAAATTGCTCCCACTTCAATCAGATTAAAAAGATCTGATTGGCTAGCCTGTGAAAACCCAGCATGGCTACCATCGCCCATCAGCTCGCAAAACGCGTCTTCTGTTTTGCGATAATCAATTTCTAATAGCACGCCGCCGAAATCGAAAATTATATTCTTATAATTTTGATAATTTGTCATAGCACCGCTCCTAAAAACCTAGACAAACCTGGGTCCATCTAAAATTAAAGGTAATTCGCTCTCCGTTAATGTCGTTTTCTCGCGTGTAACTGGAGTCCTGGAAGGGCGGTCACAATCCAAGGGACTGCTAACTCTTCCGATGGCGGCAAGTCTATTAAGCAAGATTGCTT